>JBDSBG010000155.1:0-16537 GCA_039921685.1 Ferruginibacter sp. | reverse complement strand
TTGTTACTACTCATAAAAATAGTTTCGAATTTTTAATGCTGAGTTTACTTTGCACATCATCTGAAACAGAGCTGTTCCCCCAATCGGCGGTAATCGATTGGGGGTCGCCTTTTTGCTTCTTTTTGGCGAAGCAAAAAGAAGAAACAAGAAAAGAAGAGATAAATCCCAAACATAAAAAATCCCCATGATCTCATGATGAAAAAGATACATTAATCAATGTCTAACTTAAATCAGGATTAATTGAACATATCTTGGCGTTACAAGCATTTTTGAATTTTACGATTTAAAATAATTTTCTGAAAATAAAAATTGTTACTACTCATAAAAATAGTTTCGAATTTTAATGCTGAGTTTACTTTGCAAATCAGCTGAGCAGAGCTGTTCCTCATCGGCGTGGGGTGTCGCCTTTTTAAGATGAAAACATGTATTTCGAAATAAAAGTTGTTACTACTCATAAAAATAGTTTCGAATTTTTAATGCTGAGTTTACTTTGCACATCATCTGAAACAGAGCTGTTCCCCCAATCGGCGTGGGGTAGCCTTTTTGTGGCAGATCCCGACTCGTCGGGGGCGAAGCAAAAAGAAAATCTACAAAAAGAACGATCTTGCCAGAATAATAGTTAAGATATTATGTGGTTTGTGAAGCCAAGAACGACGGCAGGGGGACTGGAATCCGTCTTGAAAATTCATAAACTTTATCTACCTCAATGATAGGAACGCGGATGACTCGGATGAACGGATGAAAACGGATCAATGCTGTTATGGTCAGGGCTCTTGTGCCTAACAAAATTTAATTAACCGACTTCCGTTTCGTGACGACACGAACCGGGGCTGCAGTTGGTATTTTTATGCCGGTGCCCGCGAAACAGAAACCCTGGTGGCAGAAGTGGCAACAATGGTAAAAATATTCCGCCAGTATCCTTATATGGAGGTCACCTACCAGATTGACTCCGGCGGCATTCATGATGAGGTGGTGTGGAAAAATTATTTCCCGGAATTTTATGCCTGGCTTATAGGGAAGAAACCTGCTGCACTAGTGGAAATGGAAAGTGATATAAATATTGGATAAAAGGTAGCACTCTTTTAATACAGGTTGTTTGTAGTATCAACATTCTTGAGGGTGGAAGAATTCCTCACAGATCAATTAAGGTTGAGTAGGACATGTTAAAAGTGATTTACTGTTTAAATATTCCAAGATTATTAGAGCGTTTCAACGTCATGGTGACAATAGAACCAGGCAAAATTCTTTAATTAAAAATCTCCCAGATCTCGGCCGTATACCAGTTATGCCTGTCCTTTTCTGCTCCGCCCCCGATTTTTTGGGGATGTGCCACAAAAAAGGACCCCAATTTTACCGGCTTGTGCCCCAAAAAAGGCGGCCACCAATCGATGACAACTCCCGAAATCGCGGCGTTCATCGGGACGGAAACAGCTATGTGCATCTTTTGTGCTTGGTGAACTGTGATGCAATTCTTTATTGGACTGAACTAACACACATCAGCTAAATTAATAGATTTCCGGTTTGTGAGGACACGAATGGGAGTGTGGATTAAACGGTTATGCGTATACGCAACCTGGCACGTCGGGCCTAAAATAAATCGGGATAAATTTTGATGAAGATTTCATAGTAATTGCTTTCAGGGGAATAATATTGGCAAACAAAATCTGAGTTGCAACTCTGAATTGCTTGCAATACAAAAGGGCTGAAATATCACCCCCTTTGCACAATGTGTAATCGTCACTTTAAAAACGATTATGGTGTGTCAAATCCTGTTAATCCCAGGAAATTATATTTGCCCGGCACACCGAGCCCATCTGCAGTTGTGGTCAAAATTGTTTGCTTTGCATAATTAATGTTGTTACCGTTTATGTCGAAACGATTTATAGAAAAAGATTGGAACGCCCCGGTGTTGTAAACAAATTTATCATCTGGTGAAACCCAGAGTTCCTTCGAATCTCCGCTGGGAGCCAAGTTGCTTCTCACTGCGTTTGATGTATAAGCAAGGTTTGTTCCTCCCACTGAAAATGCGGTAACCAGGTTGGTTTGAAAACTGGCAACGTATAATTTGCTTCCGGAAGGGTTAAGTACTGTCCAACATGATTCATTGATACCCGGAACTGGTGTTGCACTAAAATCAGCGGTTTTCGTAACTGATGAGCCGTTGTCCTGCAATACAGTAACACTGCTATTTAGTTTGGAAGGTATCAGGTTAAAGTTGGACACATATAATGTTGAGTTGTTTGTCTTGTCCCAGCTAAAACCAATTGTTCCTGCGATGCCCGCCTCTTCAAAATATCGTTTACCCGAAACCGTGCCATTGGAAAAATCATACACGTACACCCGGCTTGGATGTTGTTCGGTCAGCAATGTATTTTCAGTTGCAAAATGAGCAATGCCCCAGGTACTTACTGCTAACTTTGTTCCATCAGTACTGAAACTTGCCGTTGTGGGGCCACCATTCTCACGTACATATTTATCAAGTTGGGTAATGCTTGTTAATACTCCGGTGCTGCTATTAAATGAAAAAAGCTGGATATTTCTTTCATTGTCTGTCGCATCAGGCTGCGTCAGGTCCTGCATGTGGAATGCGTCATCAGGATAGCGCTCTATCAGGGCGCCGTCTTTTTGCACATTTGGATTGTTCCATTGATTTCCTACAACTACCCAATACTCATTCTGACTTCCTGCCTTTGCGGTATAGGCAATGCTTACCGGCCTCGTACCCCCCGAGGCAGTATTGTTTTTAAATTCCAAATTACCATTTGTTTTGTCCAATGAAAAAACTGATACCTGGTTGCCCCCGGCATTTACCGTGAGCAAGTAATTACCAATGATCTGGATAGAACCCTGGGCATCAAAATCACCATGAGCATCTCCGCCGGCGGCCACATTCGCTCCCCCGTTACTGTTAGTAACATACGACAGTTCATCTGTAAGCGTTCCATCTTCATGACGGGAGAATTTCACGACACGGTTAATAGACTCTCCATTGGTGGATGTGTAAACATATCCCTTAACAGTATTACTGCCAGGCGCATCTCCATCATCATTTTTCTTACAACCTGCTATTGTTATAACAGCGCACAATACCAGCAGTCCTACAATTTGATTTTTGATTTTCATAATACTATATTTTTGATTATTAAATGCTGTTTTAATTTCCCCTGCACCTGAATGGTATCATCATTGAAACCTTCATGGCAATTGATCGGGTCTAGTTTGACATCTCTTAAAAACTAATCTCAATTCTTGTATCGAAATTTGCAAACATGGTACAAGGCGAAGCAAAATCATGCCACTTCGCCCAAAGAAGTTTTTTCTTTTTTATAGAATGATTATTCTCCGTTCTTTATTCCTAAGAAATGGGAAGCAGCCACCATTTGCGTATTTGCTCTATTTGTTTTTGGATTCAGCTGTCCGGTAAATAAAATGAAGATTTCCCTATGAGATCATGAGAAAAGTGTTTTGAATAATTATCCTCACTTAACAAAGCGTTTTTCATTTATCACGAGTTATCACATTTGTATTACTTTTTAAGTAGCAGGACTTTCCTGGTGTAAGCGGTTCAGAAATTGTTTACTTATTACCTCATTACTGGTACAACGTTTACAATACTGGGATATGCATCGGCGGCATGATGAACTAAAGTTTGCTTTCAATATCATTTGGATTTTAAAAATGGTTCCCAGGATCACTTAGATTTCTTAAACACATAAAAACTATAAAATGAAAAAGATGCATCTTTCAAAATTCAGCGTCGCCATGGCTGCGATTATTTTTACAGCTGTTTCCTGCAGCAAGAATGCTGACACGAACACTGGCCAGGAACATCCTGCAACAGTTACAGAAGCAATGATGTCGGAAAACGAGGCAAATCCTGATGAAGCTGCTGTAACAACAAAGGGAGAGGACGGGAATGGTTCCAGGCAAAACAATCATTACCTCTACACCGAGAGCAACAATACAGGTACGAATACCATCCTTGTATATAAAATCGTAAACAACGGCAATTTGCAGTTGCAGGAAACGGTGGACGCCGGGGGTGCCGGTACCGGGGTTAAACTGGGCTCACAGGGTGCGGTAGTGATCGACAAAGATCATGAATGGTTATTTGCAGTAAATGCAGGAAGCAATTCTGTCTCATCTTATAGTATTCACAATGATGGTGGAATTGTTTTGTCTCATACATCAACTGTCGCCGGTACTATGCCCGTTAGTGTAACCGTTCACGGTAGTCTGTTGTATGTGCTTAACCGGGGAACCGATAATATCCAGGGTTTTCATATCGGGTCCGGCGGTACGCTTACAGCTATTGATGGGTCGGTGCAGCCACTTAGCGGTTCTGCAGTGGATGCGCCGCAGATTTCTTTTCTGCCCAACGGTCAGTGGATAGTGGTTACTGAAAAGGCAACTAATACATTGAGCACCTTTAAAATAAAAAATGATGGCGCTGTAGAGCCCGGCATTTTTACCAATTCCACGGGACAAACGCCTTTTGGATTTGAATTCGCAAGGGGTGAATACATGGTCGTATCCAATGCATCGGGCGGTGCAGCCGGGGCCGGAACAGCTGCTTCGTATGTAACAGGAGGCAATGGAATTCCACATGCGGTGAATGGTGCAAAGCCAAATTACCAATCAGCTCCATGCTGGGTAGCAGTTACTAAATTTGGACGCTATGCATATACAACCAATACTGCCAGCAATAATATCTCTGCCTATTATGTAGCTCCCTGGGGCGGATTGTATTTAATAGATGGTTCGGCGGCCGCAACCGATATGGGGCCACTTGATATTGTGGTCGCAGACAATAACTATTATGTCTATACGCTAAATTCCGTTTCCCACACAATAACCGGGTTCCATAGAGAAATTTTTGGCGGACTTAACCTGGTAGCAAGAGAATCGGGAATGCCTGATGCAGCTACAGGGCTTGCCAGCTACTAATCGGCTAAAAGCAATTAAAATACGTGTAAATCAGCAGGTGCTTCAAACTTTCTTACCAGCCGGCTTACTGCCTCAAATTGTATGTTGTTGTATCCCTCTTTAAGCCGAAAATGCTAAAATGGTATAGTTTCGTGATAATTGGAAAGGCTCCCGCAACGTATTTTTGATTGCTTGCATATCGCAGCGATTTTAAACTCAACTAAACAACATTTATGAAAAAAACAGTTTTCGTGCTGGCAGCTGCATTTTGTATCGCTTCCTGCAATGATTCAAAAACCACTGAAACGAATGAATCTACCGGGGTGGTAACAGAGGAGGTGATGGCAGCTCCCTCAAACATGACTGACGGATCAGTGATGATGAAGGATGGGAAAATGATGATGATGAAAGATGGCAAAATGATGATGATGGACAAAGACATGGACATGCCAAACGGAACAAAGGTTATGATGAATGGGGAAATGATGCATTCTGATGGAAGTAAGATGATGATGACCGAAGGTATGGCTGTAGATTCCAAGGGTGGTATGATGGACAAGGATGGGAAGATGATGCCGGCGCCCGAAAAAATGGGGGACAAGATGCAGGGCAGTATGATGAAAAATGGTATGATTATGATGAAAGACGGGAAAATGATGATGATGAAGGATGACAAGATGATGATGTTGGAAAAAGAAATGACCATGAAGAATGGATACAAAATGATGCCAGATGGAATGATCATGATGAAAAACGGGGAGAAAATGATGATGACAGAGGGAATGATGGCAGATCCAGATGGTAACGTTATGGATAAGGATGGTAAGATGAAAGAAAAAATGTAAGTTGGTCTGATAATTCAAAACGTAAACTGCCTGGATTTATCCAGGCGGTTTATTGTTACTCGATTTGATTTGTGATACTTCAAAATACCTGGCTGAAATACCTGGCACTATAACTGTTTGTTATATGATCCAAGCAATTTCCTTTTTATGCAGAAAATCCTCCTTATCGAAGATGATCCGGATATAACAAAACTGATCAGCCTTCATCTTGATGACTCCCAATACATGCTTACTTGTTGCAAATCAGGCGAGGAAGCGATCATTAATCTCGATAGTAATAATTATAATTTGCTTATGCTTGATATTGGTTTGCCTGACGTGAATGGAATGGAACTCTGTAAGCAAATAAGGCAAAGGGATAGCCATACCCCGGTTATGATGATTACTTGCCACAGTGAGGAATCAGATAAAGTACTCGCCCTCGAATTAGGCGCGGATGATTATGTTACTAAACCATTTGGAATACTTGAACTACTTGCACGAATAAAAGCGATCATTCGCCGGAGCGTATTACCTGAACATTCCGAACCAGGATTCGTCCGCTATAATGAACTCTTTATTGATTCTGGAAAAAGAAAAGCCACTAAAGGAACAACACGGCTTGATCTCACTGTTAAGGAATTTGACTTACTCTGGCTGTTAGCCTCTAACCCGGGAAAAATTTTTACAAGAAAAGACTTGCTTGAAAAAATATGGGGGTTCTCCTTCTCGGGGTATGAACATGCGGTTACATCTCACATCAACAGGCTTCGATTAAAACTTGAAAACAATCTGAATCAGCCGGCTTATATTTTAACAGCCTGGGGATCGGGATACAGATTTGCCGAATGAAGAGTATAAAAGGAACGATATTCAGGCGTTTTGCGTTGTTAATATTTTGCATCACCACGCTCATGGGCGTGCTCTTCACTATCATCACTTACCTCGCCACTAATTATTATCACCAGGCAAGTACGGAACTTTTAAACAAGGACGTGGCAGCTCATATTGCCAAATTCACATCCCCCTTTACATCGGGGGGGATTAGCCGCGAAAAAGCGAATGATGTTTTTCAAAATGCAATGGTATTGAGTCCTGCATCAGAGGTCTACTTTTTAGATACTACAGGTAAGGTCATTTATTTTCATGCGCCGGAAGCAGAAATCAAAGCCTGGCATATTGGGCTGGAAGGAATTAAAAACTATATTGACACAAAAGGGGAGAAATATATAAGAGGTATGGATCCGAAAGATCCAGGGAATAAGAAAATATTCTCTGCTGCTGTTGTGCAGGATGGAAACCGAAAACTTGGATATATCTATGTTATCCTTGATAGCAGGAAAGCCGAAAATATTATGGAGCTGCTTTTTGGAAGCCATGTCATGCGTCTAGTTATACAGGCTTTTGTAATCATCATTCTGCTTTCCCTTATTTTCAGTTTGTTATATGTAAGAAGAATCAGCAAAAATTTTCAGTCAATGATTGGCGTATTAGAAAAATTCGAGGCAGGAAATTATTCGGCCCGCTTTGATGATCGCATTAATGATGAATTACAACCGGTAACTCATGCATTCAATAAAATGGCTTCATTACTTTCAAATACCATTGAGCAATTAACAAGGTCGGAGCAGGAAAGAAAAAATTTCATTGCGGGTATTTCCCACGATTTGAGAACCCCACTCTCTATTGCCAGGGGCTATGTAGAAACATTGATGCTTGGATCAAGTGCTTCGCAAAATCAGCCGGAACAACAACAAAGATTGCAACTTATTCACAGCAAAGTTCTGCAAATAGAAAATATGGTGGCCCAACTGTTCGAATTATCCAAAATGGAAGCAGTTGCATTTACGACTAATAAAGAGCCCTTTGTTTTATCTGAAATTGTGCAGGAATCAGTTGATGGATTCCAGGCAAAAGCTATCGAAAAGAACATAACGTTGAACTGTATCCGATCTAGTGAGCATGTTTGGATAAAGGCCGATGTTGCCATGTTTGAAAGAGTAATTCAAAACCTGGTGGAGAATGCAATTAAAAATACGGAGGAGCCAGGTTGTGTTACGGTTTCAATAACTGCTGAAAACGGGTCTGTTGTTTTCAAGGTAGAAAATGATGGGGAAAAATTATCGTTACCATTGCTTGAATGGGCAAATGATTCCAAAGAAACTACAGAAAGAATAAAACCTTCACAAAATGCGGGACTTGGTTTATTCATCGTCCAAAAAATATTACAACTTCACAACAGCCAATTGCAGGCTTACTCATCTGCTGGCAAAAATTCCTTCCTATTCAGTTATCCCATTTACAAATCTGCAACTGCCTGATGAATGCTGAAGGCCTGTTAAAATAGTACAGTTCTGTGAGATTTATACCCTAACATGGCTTAAATATTGCAAATTAAATGCTATTCTTAACAGGGGGCCTGTAAGGCCGCCATAAAAACTTCTATATGAAAAAGATAATGATTCTCGCGATGGGGTTAACTCTCAGCACAGCGATATTTGCCCAGGAAGGCAAAACCATGGATAAAAAATCCGATCAAAAAATGGAAATGAAAAAGGATTGTGTGATCATGAAAGATGGTAAGATGATGATGATGAAAGACGGCAATGTTATGGCGATGGAAAAAGAAATGACACTTGCAAATGGCACAATGGTTATGACGGACGGAACAGTTAAAATGAAAGACGGGAAGACCATGATGATGAAAGAAGGCGATGCTATGGATATGGAGGGAAATATGATGGCTAAGAAAAAATCGATGCCGGAAAAAATGTAATTTCTTACCAGCGTTATCAATTTAATAAAAGGCCGTCACCTCACACGACGGCTTTTTGCTAAACTGTCTTTTTAGAATTGCTGATTGATACAGTCTCTACAAGTGGCCTATTCCAACCAGTTTATTTCTGCTCCTCCATCTGATGGCTTAACGGCAACGGTTACGCCCGCTTCATTCGATTGTTAAACACAAAACAGTTTAATGCAAGATAAATTATTTACTTCTAAAGCCTCGTTTTTCCAGGAATGGATCGTTGTGATTACAACAAGTTTGTATCAAACTTACCCTTTCGGCCTTGAGTACCTGGATCCTGATCATGCAACTGTAACAGTTACGGTTAGTAGATATGGCTTTGGCACAAAGAGTTAAAGCTGGATTGTAGTCTTTGATCTGGAAAAGAACACCTACTTCTCATTAATCACTGGTTCATATAATAGAGCTTTAAAAATGCCAGGGCGGGCATTCCAATGCGAATCGGAGAAACTATATGAGAAACCGTGGAATCTCTGTACGAAGAATACGCAAATGTGTCGCAAACAAACGGGTATTGTAAACATTGTTTGAGAAGTGGTGAATATATAATCAAAGCTAAAGGGTTAGCCGAATTGCCCGCAAACCGCAAATCAACTAAAACACAAAAGCAATTCCATTTTCCTGGCGCACATATTTCGCAAATGGTACATTCAAAGATTGCTGTCTGTGAGCGGAAGGAACACTTATGCTGAGGCGCAAACGAGGCAGAGTCCCCGGCCGACAGTTAAAGAAAAAGATATTGTGCCCGGTAAGACTCTTATTCCAGGCCCGTCATAATTTTCCATGTCATAACAGTAGCAGACATTTTGCATTAACTTCGCTGTAATTGTAAAGCATTCAATGATTTTTTTAAAAAGATGAGAATATTTATCAGCATTTGTTTGATTACACTGTTTAGTATAAATTCCTATTCCCAGGAAAAAGAACTGGAGCATTTTAAAATAGAACTTAATTTTTATATAGACTTTCTATTGGGTAAAGCAGGAGCTGTCGCGATCAATCCAGCTAACCAGGCTAAGTTTAGAAAGAATGTTGATGATGCATTTAAAGCATTTGTGGTTCATAAAAACAGCTATAATTATGATAAGCTCGTGCAGGCTAAAAATGATGATAAAACAAAATACCTGAGACTGGACCAGCGGATTACAATTTATTTAGAATCATTCTTTGTCAATAATAAAACTTATGTAGTCTATAGTTTTACGTCAAGCGATAAAAATAATTATCTGATAAAAGAAATCGAAACCAATGCCATTGTTTACGAAGGCAATTCAACCGCTAAATATATTGCCGACCTGTATATGATAGATAAAGCACATTTCCTTTTGATTGAAAAAACCGGGGATTTTAGTTCCAGCAGGGAGGCGATGGTATTACTGACTAACAAGGAGCCATGGACGAAGATCAACGCTTTTGAAGGGAAAGCATTTGGACAGGTTCCAGCCCAATACTATATTAAAAAGTATGTGCAAAAAAGAGATTTGTTTCAGCTGAAGTGCGAAATGGATTATACTTTATCTGCACCAAACGATGTTAACAAAATATTTTTTGATGCGGCAACAAAAACAATGTCATACAAGCAATATTCCCGGAACAATCAATACAAACTGGTAAAGGCAAAATGGGAAAACGAAAAATTTATTATTGACGATTATAATGTCAGTGAAAATTTATCGGGAGCTGATAACCCGGTTCCGCAATAAATATTGCTTTTGATTTTGCAGAGTGCCGTCCCAAACCGCTATAGTCAGGACAGCACAAATGTTCGGAAGATTTGATTTTACCACCAAATATGATAGATACACGGATGCGGCGGATAAAAACGGATTTTATACTTGCTTCGCAAGTATTTTGAAAGACTGACATTATTTTATTGCTTGCAGAGCAAGCAAAATCCGTTCTCATCTGTTCAATCCGCGTCATCCGTGTATCTATCATCGTGGTTAATCAATTGGTTTAAGAGTCAAAATCTTCCGAACACTTATAGTGAGGATACAAACCGGGGCTTCAGGTAAATTATATTTTCGAACAGCATCTATTCATAAGCGTTATAGTTTGTTGCGAAATGATAAAATTAAAGATATCATTTTTGATTATTTACAAATACTGTCAGGTGAAATGAAAATAACAATCTATGTTTTGTAAATGATGCCGGGCCAACATTATTTTATCCTTCGCACTCCGTTATTTTTTTGATTTCAAACTCAGGGCCTAAAAGTAACCCGCCCTGAATTTCCAGAACTCCGCCAACTCGCCCTTAACTATATAACCAATTGTTCCAAGTGAAAAACCCCCGAATACATTTTTAGTGGTAAGGGTTCCAGGCCAGGACGGCATTTGGTGCCAGCTATTAAAATACGGGCTGTATTGCCAAAAATCTTTCAAAGCAATATTACTGCTGTTGTACCCAAATCCGAGATATATCACTCCTCCGGGGACAAACCCAGTCGCCGCCGTGCGTGCTGTTCCGGGAAAATCTGCCTTCGTTACAATGAAAACGGAGCCCGGGGTGAATTGTAACCAGTCCTTTTTATAAAGCTTTACCTGCGACCCATTCAAATTTATATAAGTGTATCCACCTCCGAAATATGCTTTGCCATCACTTACAAATGCAAAGGCACCTGCTCTCGAACCTAGTGGACTGCTTCCTTTATTGGTCCATACGTTCGTGATAAAATTATACTCCCAAAACTGATTGACAATGGTTCCGCCCAACGCAGCTCCACCCAAAAGATAACCTTTATCGCCAATCACAAACGATGTAAATGCACTTACGGGAGTACCCGGGAACGGAGCGACCGTAGTTCTTGTTCCGGTGTTAACGTCAATCGACTCCATGCCTGCAAAAATCGTTTGAGCTGCCTGTGTAAATCCCATGTAAATTTTTGACTGATACGAAAAAATATATTGCCTGAAATCGTCAAAAGTGAAATCAGCAGACGGCGCCCACTTCATTGTGCTCGTATTTAACTTATACAGTTCGCGGTCATAAGAAAATCCCCTTATGCAATAAACCTTTCCATCCGCTGCCATTACCATATTTAACCCATCCACATTATAGGGAGGGGCAGGCAGAGAACCGGGTAAGTTTGTCCACTCGTATGATGGTGCCGGAACTGGTTGCACATCACGCGAGTGCAAAAGTCCACCTGCTGCATTTGAAGTTTCAGATACTTCTTTTTCATTTATTTCCTTCTTACAGGAAATAAACAATAATATAAAAGCGAAAAATATTAACTGTTTCATGCTCTTGAATTTATTTGATTAAAATGGCTTATAAATTTAGTACATATTAGATAAAAGTAGTTAAAGGAATTTTCAGATCGCATTCGGCTCCCTGAAGCTTGTGATTGCTGTCTGCAGCATGAGTTTCTGCTGTCTTTTTTGCTCCGCTTCGATTTTACGGGGGATCTGCCACAGAAAGGCGGCCCTCAATGGATGACAGTTCCCGATATCGCTGCGCTCATCGGGACGAAAACAGCTATGTGGATCTTTTGTTCAAAATAAACTCTGAAGCAAATCTTTATTGGGCTGTACTAACATAGATCATGATCAACTGAAGATTTCTCGGGTTAAAAAGCTTTTTCTTAAAACCGCTTATTAAACTGAGTCGTTCTGAAATAAAATTGATTTTATTTATAGAAGTAGTCTCAGATTTTTAATGCTGAGTTTACTTTGCACATTAGCTGAACAGAGCTGTTCCCCCAATCGGCGGTAATCGATTGGGGGTCGCCTTTTTGTTTCTTTTTGGCGAAGCAAAAGGAAAATGTAGAATAAGAATGAATCTTGCTAAAAGTATAGCTAAGAGATGATGTGGTTCGTGAACGCACGAACCAAAGCGGGGGGACATCAAATGACTCAACAGCAAAATTATTGTAACTTGTTATGTATGCTAAAATACGTTCACATTATTTTAATGATATTGCTATTTGGAAAAAGCGGCCAGGCCCAGTTTTCCTATCAGTTTGAAAAAATAAAACTGCTTGATACCATATTTGATCATGACATGATTAAAAAACTGAGAAGTGGCACAGCCCAGTACCTGTCACCTGATTATTTTACAGTACTTCGTTATAAGAGCTGGAGCGGTTTGATGCTCATGGCCAAAGAAAAGAATTACTGGCTGGCACTCAGCCTTCCTGATGATAATGACCAGGATCTGCGTCTACAGTACAACGGGAGCTATTTTTTTTATGAAACCCATTTTACCCATGGTTCACGAGGTGTGGTTGGATCGTATAGTAATTTTAATATCATTGATCCGGTAAACAAGGAAAGCATTTCGCTGCTTTCTATGCTGAACCTGGAAACTTACGATACCGATAGCGCAAATAGTATCCCTGTAAAAACCAGTTGCAGGTCGAAAATAATATTTGAAAACAATGAATCAACAGTTTTATCATTTGGAGATATTGATGAGTGCCTGACAGGCGGGACGTATAAAATAGCGGATCACAAGCTAAAGCTGGTTAAATATTATGATGAAGCTCATCACCGCATGGCCGATGTGAGATGGGCCGGTGATATTGCTACGTGGATGACGTTGGATGAATTAAAAAGGAAGTACAGCGATGCTGGTATGGTTAAAACCACTGACTTGTATAGCAGCTGCGCTGAGGATGAGCGAACCGCATATGCGATTGTGGGTGATAAGGACACGATTGCAGTTGTTTTAGTTGACATTGCAACAGAAACTCATGTTCAGAAAATCATTGTTTTTTCGCAGGATATATTGTTTGGGAATATAAGTACTGCACTAACCGCCAGGCAAATTCTTACCCTTTTTCCAAAGGCTACCCTGGATACGGACCTTTTAACCGAAGACGAATACATCGACCTTGATGATCTGAAGATAAGGATCGTTTTCAGAACGACAAATCAAAACAGGGTTGGAAAATATAAAGATGAAAAATTTACAGGCCTCCGGCGACCATCTGCGAAAATAGATTTCATTGAAGTAAACTGACTTTTGAAAATTTGCTTCAAATAACTAAAAGCTTTCTGCAACATGAAATATGTACTATTCATATCAGCTTTACTCTTCGCTTGGGGAGCGGTGGGTCAGAACAATTACCGGTTTCAACTTCTTCCTGTTACCGACACTGTAAGAACTGCGGCGGCTTTAAATAAAATTGAATTTAAAACAAAGATCAATGCAAGCTTTTTTCTTACAGAAGCTTATGATGAAAAGGAAGGGCTGTTTCTTTTTGAGCAGAAGGGAAAGGACTGGATCGTTTATGATTACAATGAGTTTGTATCAAACTATAGTGTTTCGGGTCTTAGGTACCTGGATGCTGATCATCCTGCTGTAACGGTTACGGTTAGTAGATCCGGCATGGGAACAAATTTATATAGCTGGATTGTAATCTTTGACCTTGCAAAGAAAACTTACCTCTCCTTAATGACGGGTTCTTATAACGAAGCTTACGAAAACAGCACCGCAACCATTGAGCAATGCGAATCGAAAATATCTATAAGAAGTCACGGAATCTCGGTAAGAAGAACATGCGATGCGCCGCCAACAAACGCCTATTGTAAAAATTGTTTAAGTAGTGGTGAATATACAATCAAATCTAACGTATTGACAAAATTGCCCACAATTCGCAAATCAGCTAAAGCACAAGATTAATTTCTTTGACCTGGCCCGGGTTTTTTGTTGTACCTCATGATGCCCTCAAGTATTACAGTATGGTGCCCTGAAATGAATTAAGACGGCTACATAAAACGTTTCACTCTTTAGCCAGTCCTGTGCCTGTTTTCAGATTGCTGAGGCATTTTAATTTCAATTAAATGATAACAAGAGGCAACAGGCAATTTGCAGGGAAGCCATTTTAAAACTGGCATATTATTTCCTTCATTCTAATTATGGAAATACTTAACCAGGTTTTCGGAATTAAAAAGTACATAACGGCCTTACAGATGAGCGCACGGGCCTTTGTTTTCTTTTTTATCACGATTGTTTAGTTAAGAATCGCAGGACTTCGCAGCTTTGGAAAAAAGTCGTCAATAGATACCAGCATTGCGATCATACTAGGTTCGATAGTTGCCATGGGCATAGCTGGTGCGTCCGGCTTCGGCACCACGGTTACGGCATCATTTGTTTTGGTAATTGTCCATCGCATTATTTCATGGCTGAGTTACAAAAGCGAAGGTGCGCAGCTGTTCCTGTCCATCAGATCATCATTTCTCAACCTTGGGCATTTCCGCAGCCGGCAGTGTTTGTAAATATTTGTAGATAGCTTTTAATTCCAGGTCAGTCATTTGCTTAAAACTCGTCCATGGCATTGGGCTTTCTTTAATTATCTTGTTCTGCCTGAAGCGATCAACAAACTGGTCTGCTGTCCATTCGTAGATACGGCCATCAGGGTTTGGGGTAAGATTAGGAGTGATAAAACCCTCGATGTCGTTGCCACCTGCCATTAAGGGTCCGGAGAAGTCGCCGGCGAGGTTTCTTTGAGTATGGCAACTTATACAGTTGCTGGTACTGCTCACAAGGTATTCTCCATAAGCCGCAGTACTATCAGGGCTTACCGATTTTTTTACCGGGAACCGCGGCCCCACAGGCTTTACCATAAATGCTTTTATCGCTTTGCCCACCAGGTTAAATTCATGAGGGATATTTGGCGTAGCTATCGGTTTCAATGTTCGTAGGTATGATATCACAGCAGCCAGGTCAGCATCACTCATATCCTGGAATCCCATAAAATTCAGAACAGCATTTCCATTAGCGTGTACCCCGTACCGTATAACCCTTGCAATTTCGGCATCAGTTCTTTTCCCGATACCAAAAGTTGTATCTGGGGTAATATTGGGCGTATAAATTTTAGCAATGTCAATATCCAGCAATCTTCCACCATTTAAATTTGGCTCCACGCCAGCTTCCAGCAAGGAATCCACATTCTGCGAACTATGGCAACTGGCACAATGTGCCTGGCTGAACACGATATGTTTGCCGCGGTTAATAACGGCACTGTCTGTAGATGCATGTACGTCCGGGTATGGAGCATCAAATTCCAGGTTCTGCCGCATGCCGATGGTGCTGCCCAAAATCACAATGATGATTAAAAAACTAATTAAAAACCACTTTGCGAATTTCTTCAACTTTTTCATGCCCTTTTTTTAGGACGTGAAAATATGGTGGGTGATGAAAGGGGATGTTGCTGAGTTGAACGAAATGGGAGATGTGATGAATGAATTGAGTGATGGGATTGTTGAAGACATTAATTTCAGCAGTTAACTTGCAACAGATTTTCTTTTTGGACAAACAAAAAAGAAAAACACGAGCGAAAGTATTTGCTATTATGGCCAAAGTTCATCTTCTGTCCTTTTTTGCTCCGCCAAAAAAGGACCCCCGATGGATCGGGATGTTCCACAAAAAAGGCGGCCGCCAATCGATATACAGCTCCCGAAATCGCTCCGCTCATCGGGACAGGCCTAATGGCGGGTACAGCACCACTCGACAATTGTGCAAAGTAAACTCAACATTTATAATGCGAAACTGCTTTTATAAATAGCAGCAATTTTTTATTTCGCAATTAAGTGATTCGTGAAGGCACGAAGCGGCAGGGAGACATGGATATGCAGATCGAACTGGCGACAACCGATTTTTATAAAAAGCACAATTTTTCTTTCGGATCAATTATGCGAAATAGTAGAATCTAAAAAAAAGCTTGTAAAGGCCAGGATATGTTCAATTAATCCTGATCTATGTTAGCACAGCACAATAAAGATATCATCACAATTCACTATGTACAAATGATCCACATAGCTGTCTCCGTCCCGATGAGCGCAGCGATTTCGGGAGCTGTCATCCCTGCCCGTCCGGTCAGGCGGGGATTGGCGGCCGCCTTTTTTGTGGCACATCCCGATAAAATCCTATCGTGTGGACACATTTCTCCTTATTTCCC
The DNA here is from genome assembly GCA_039921685.1 of Ferruginibacter sp. Lineage (GTDB taxonomy): Bacteria > Bacteroidota > Bacteroidia > Chitinophagales > Chitinophagaceae > Ferruginibacter. Next base: position 71 of record JBDSBG010000155.1, on the reverse strand, counting down.
ATCCGTCCATAGCGGCTTTAAAATATTTTAATCCTATCCAAAGAGTGGTAATTCCGGGATGCCTTTTACTT
>JBDSBG010000154.1:0-7602 GCA_039921685.1 Ferruginibacter sp. | reverse complement strand
AATTTCACGTTTTGATAAATAACTTTTTTCTTTCTCCTCTGTTTTTGCCTGTGGTACCATCAATAATACTTTCTTCGCCACAGACCCTGTCATGGGGGCGCCGCCCGACATCACATCCCTGATTGCATCAGCAATCTCTTCGGTAGCATAACGTTTCAGAATATAACCTGAAGCGCCCGCACAAATTGCGTTGAAAATATTTTCATTATCATCAAAAACAGTGAGCATGATAATCGGGAGGCTCATCGATATTTTCCGGATGGTGCGAACAGCCTGCACACCATTCACGTTTGGCATATCTATATCCATCAGCACAACATCTGGATTTAATTGTTCAATGTCTGCCGCTACTGTTTCGGCATTGGGCATCGCTGCAAGCAATTCAAAGCCCGGAGCGTCTTCTATCAGGGCTTCCAAACTGAGCCTTAGGGCCTCATTGTCGTCGTATAATAATATCCTTGTAGCCATTGTTACTAAATAAAATAAATATCTAATGCCCGGGTTGGATCATCATGTAGCGGGCATACTAAAATGCACCGTGGTTCCCTTGCCCGGAAAGGAAACAATATCGGCCTTTCCGTTCAAAGCGCTGGCTCTTGCCCCAATGTTCTTGATACCGTTTGATGTACTGTTTACCGAAGTGTCAAAACCCACCCCATCATCTGAAATTGCAAGGACGACATTACCATGCACGGTTTTCAACAAAATATTTACTTCGGAGGCATCTGAATATTTGGCTGCATTGTTTATCACTTCTTTAAACAGCAGGAAGAAATCCCTGCGCTGCTGCATGCCAATACTTTTTGTAAGCACTGATTCATCAACGTTAAATGTGGTTTTAATGTTTTTAGATTCCAACGTAAGGCTGATGTATTCCCTCATTCTGACCACCATGTTTTCCAGCTTATCATTATCCGGTTTTATGGCCCATACAATATCACTCATCCCTTGTTGCATTTCTGATGATTGATCAGTGATCTTTTGCAGGAAAATCGCAGCTTTTTGCCTGTCTTTATCAAGATTATTTTTTGAAACCTGCGACAAAATTTTTATGCTCGTTAACGTAGAACCAATGTCATCATGGAGGTCCTTTGCAATAATATTTCTCACAGCAAGTAATTCTTTTTGCTGCTGTAATTTCTTTTTTAACTGGAAACGATTGAACAACACAACAGCCAGTGCCAATGCCGCCACAATAGCTGCAACCATAATATTGCGCAATTGTTTTTGATTTTGTATCTCTTTTACCTGTAATTGTTTTGCCTGTTCAAAAAGCCTGAGTTGTTGTTCATTGTTTTTTGCAATCAACAATTGTTTTTCGAGTTCCTCGCCTTGCTGTCTTATCAATGCTTCCTGTAATTTCCTTGATTTCGAAAGCAGCACTATTTCATTTTCTTTTTGTTTGGCTTCAAACTTATTTCCTGAAATGATCGCTTTTTGTTTTTCAATTTCAAGCTGCCGTATTTTTTGTGATGCATTTAGTTGGAATATTTGCTGGTCCTTTTTTTCTGTCTCATATTTTGTTTCTATTTCTGCAATTGCTGATTTGGTTTTTTCAGAATTGATACTGTCCCTGTAAGCATGGAATTTTTTTATATTTTCATATGCATTGTAAAAATCCTTTCTTTCTTTATAAAATATTGCTTTGTGCAGGTATGCGTCCCGCAGGGTATATTTATCGTCGAGCTTTCTGCCGAGGTCGATTCCTTTTTGATATAAGCCTACAGAACTTGCGGAATCAATGCGCAACTCTGCCGATACAGATGCGGCCATGATATACCTGCTTGCAAGCAAACCGTCTCTTAAATTATTTTTCTCAAGCAATTCAATCGCCTTTAACTCATAGTTCAGGCTTTCATTCAACTTGTGTGCGCCGAAAGCCAGCAGGCTTGATGAAACATAGGAATGCGCCATTCGCTTAACATCATTTGAAAGCAGGGCATACTTCAAACACATTTGTTGGTATTTTGCCTGTTGAGCAGTATCAATGCCAATATATAACTGGCTAAGGTTACAACATGAAATGGAAAGATGCAGGTATTCATTTGTTTTTTCCCTCATGCTGATCGCCTGTTTTGCATAGCTGATCGCTTTTTCTTTTTCGCCCAACCGATTAAATAAAGAAGACAGGTTCGATAGCACCATCGCCATTCCCTGTTGATCATTAATTGCTTCATACTTACGTAAAGCAGTCATCAAACAATCAGCATTTTTCTGCAATTCATCTTGTTGCCCGTAGGTATACCCCATGTCATTCCAGGCAAGCCCAGCGTAAGATGAATTTATTTTGTCAAGTTTTGTTTTTAGTGCTTTGTCAAAATAAACCAACGCGAGGTCGGGCTTGTCATTATACATATTGAGCTGGGCCGTATGCAATAAACTGATAGCAATGATCAGGCTGTCTTTCAACTTGGTTCCTAGCTTACCAATCGCTTCAGGTAGATTTTTTGCAGAATCATAATCGCCTTTTTCAATGAGAATGTCTGCAGTTTTTATAAGCGCATAAGCTTCGCCCCTGGAGTAATTGTTTTCTATGCTGATGGCTTTTGCCTGCCGGCAGGATTGCAATGCATTGGTATAGTCTGACAAGCTGAAATAATCTTCCGCTTTTTCCAGGAGCGAAAAAACCGCAATCGAATCTGCCTTCGCCACCCTTTGCGCATATAGCGGTAAAGTGCTTACTACAAATAAAGCAAAAAAGCTGATGAATAGTTTTGGTTTCATTGCCACTGTGGCTTTTGTGTAAAGTACAGCTTTTCCAATGAAGGACAAACCAGTACTTACTAAAAACGCTGGCGCATCATTTTACCCAGGTGAGTCCCTGGCCATTTGTCCATTTTCAACTCCTATTCCGCCATCATCTCTTTTACCACCCTTTTTACATCTTCTGTGTTCGGTTTTGCAAAGTAATCCCCATCACTTCCGTAACCCGGCCTGTGTGCTTTGCCAGTAAGTGTTCTTGGAGAAACATCGAGGAATCGATATCCTTTTTGTTCTTCCATCACTTTATTAAACATGTAAGCAGCTGCACCACCAGGCACATCCTCATCTACAAAAAGAATGCGGCTCGTTTTTTTAAGGGAACCAACAATGATATGGTTGATATCGAAAGGAAGCAAGGTTTGGACATCAATTATTTCGCAGCTTATGCCAGCCTGTTCCAAACTAATGCATGCCTCCTGTACTATACGCAGCGTGGAGCCATAGCTCACGATACTTATATCATCTCCTTCCTGAACGATTTCGGGCACACCTAACGGCACCGTATAATCTAAAATATTGGAAGGTAACTTTTCTTTCAGGCGATAGCCATTCAAACATTCAATGATCAGCCCGGGATCATTCGACCGTAACAAAGTATTGTACATACCAACAGCCTGGGTCATATTTCGCGGTACACATACATACATGCCTCGCAATGAATTGATGATCATACCCATCGGCGAACCACTGTGCCAGATACCTTCCAGCCGATGGCCCCTCGTTCTTACGATCAATGGAACACTTTGCTGGCCTGCTGTTCGAAAATGCGTAGTGGCTGCATCATCGCTTAAAGGTTGTAACCCGTACAATAAATAATCGAGGTATTGTATTTCGGCAATTGGCCTTAATCCCCGAAGCGCCAAACCGATCCCCTGCCCCATGATCGTAAGTTCCCGTATACCGGTGTCGAATATACGCTCGGCACCATATTTTTCCTGCAACCCGTTAAAGCCCTGGTTCACGTCGCCGATATAACCAAGGTCTTCACCGAAAGCCACTACTTTATTATTGCTGGAAAAAAGCTGGTCGAAATAGTTATTAAGTACCTCAAATCCATTGAGCAGTGCGGCATTCTCATCATATTGCGCCGCTATCACCGGTACCCGCAATGCAGACTTTGATCCTTCATTGTATAAATACGAGTCATACAGTTTTTCACTTGACTGTTGAAGTTGATTATAATGCTCCCAAACCGAGGGTGCACTTGCCTTTCCAAGGATGTCAAGCGAGGTTGACAGGGTTTTCAACACATCACGGCGCATGGGCTCACGCAACGCATTTAATTCATTTGCCATTTTTTCAATCGCCGGGTCTTTGTGAGCTACGTCCTTTAACAAGTCAACAGCCTCCTGTACCATTTCTTTCAGAGGGCGGAGGTATTTTTCCCAGGACTGCTGTTTGCTATCCTTTACAAATGCAGCGGCCTGCTCTTCAATCTCTCTTAATTCTTCTTCTTCCGCAAGCGCATTTTCCAGTATCCATTCCTTCATTTGCTTTATACAATCCCATTCTTTTTCCCATGAAAGCCGTTCTGTTTCTTTATAACGCTCGTGGCTACCCGAAGTGGAATGTCCTTGTGGCTGGGTGATCTCTTCAACGTGAAAAAGTGCCGGGACATGGGTATCTCTTATTTTCTGCACGGCATGCTCTATGATCTCGCACATGCCGGCATAATCCCATCCTTTTAACTTATAAATATCTATACCATTGCTGTCTTCCTGCTTTTGCAAGCCGCTCAATGCATCTGAGATAGATGCCTTCGTGGTCTGGTATTTCTTTGGCACAGATATACCATATCCATCATCCCACACAAAAACCGCAAGCGGAACCTGCAGTACCCCTGCAGCATTCATGGTTTCCCAAAAATGCCCTTCGCTCGTAGATGCATCACCTATTGTACAAAAACAGATTTCGTTTCCTTTGTCGCTTAAGTCGGTTAGTTGATGCAGCGCCTGTGCATTCCTGAACGTTTTCGAAGCAAAAGCCAGCCCAAGGGCCCTCGGCATCTGCCCAGCTGTGGGAGCAATATCGCTGGATACATTTTTTAAATTAGCCAGGCTGAGCCAGTCCCCGTTTTCATCTACCATTTTCGTGGCAAAATGCGCATTCATCTGCCTGCCGGCGCTGAATGGGTCATTCTTCACATCCGAATCGGCGTACAGTTGTGAGAAAAATTGCTCCACCGTAGCAAGGCCACTGGCAAACATAAAGGTCTGGTCGCGGTAATACCCTGCCCTAAAATCTCCTGGCTTGAAGAACTTGGCCATAGCCACCTGGGCGACTTCCTTACCGTCGCCGAAAATCCCAAATTTAGCCTTACCCGTTAGCACTTCTTTTCTTCCGAGAAGACTTGTCTCCCGGCTTTCGCAACAGATGCGGTAATCTTTTAAAACTTCGTTCCTGAAATGGTCGAAACTTAATTTTTCCTGTAACGCTTCGTCATTCGTATTTAATGTATCCATATGGCTTAATATTGGACAAAAATATGACTTTAAGAGGGATTTGTTAATGAGTTGTCAACGGTGCCAATAATTTTGCATCTTCAGAAAACGTTTTTGTATCTTTGGCCAGCTTAAATTTAATAATACCCAAATGAGAAAATTACTTTTTCTTTCAATTTTAGGATGCGTTTCTTTAACGGGCTTTTCGCAGGAAAATGGTAAGGTTAATCTACCTGCTACAGAACTTAAAACAGTCCCGGCCGCCAATGAGAACACAATAACCGATAAGAAAGCAGAAGAAACCCTGGTTTTGAAAGAAGATGTGTACGATTTCGGGAAAATCCCACAGGGAAAACCAGTTACACATATTTTCGAAGTGTCCAATATTGGTAAAACAGATCTAAAAATTTCCAACGTGCAAGCCAGTTGTGGCTGTACTACTCCGGAATGGGACCAGGGCAAGCCGATTGCAGCCGGTGGAAGCAGCAAAATAACGGTGGGATACAACGCCGCTGCGGAAGGTGTCTTTACAAAACTGGTAACTGTAACTTACGGCGATAATCAAAGCAAACAGATAACCATAAAAGGGGAAGTGTGGAAAACACCTGCATCAAGTGCGCCGGTGAATGCAGGACTCAATGATTTGAAAAATTAACAATCAACAATAACTTAAACACTAATTATTAAATAACAAACAATGAAGAAACTATTATTTTCTCTGACAGCTTTAGTATGCTCTACGGCATTATTTGCTCAAACAACAACTACAACTACAACAACAACTACGGCTGCCGGAAAAAAAGCAGCTGATGTAGCAAAATTTGAGTCTGAAGTAATTGACCTTGGTAAGATCAAGCAGGATAATGCAACTACTGCCACTTTTACAGTAACTAACATTACAAAAGAACCATTGATCATTGAACAGGCTAATCCTACATGCGGTTGCACGATCAGCGATTACACCAAAGAGCCAATTGCCCCGGGAAAATCAGGAACCATTAAAGCTACTTACAATGCGAAAAATCTTAATGCATTCGAAAAGCACCTTACCGTAAAATTTGCCGGTGTTGATGAAGTTAAAAGCATTACCATTAAAGGTGAGGTTTTAAATGCAGACGATTATGCAAAGTTGCACCCGGATTTAGCTACTGAAACTTCTGTAAAAACAACTACAACAACTTCTTCAACAGCCACTTCAACTGAAAAACCCGCCCCGGTTAAAAAAACAACATCAACAAAGAAAACAACTGCAACAAAAGTTGCCCCGAAAAGCTAATTCTTTTTTAATGTTTTATAAATACAAACCTCCCTATTTCCGGGAGGTTTTTTTATTCGCTCCATTCATTTAATAAGAATACTGGTTAACCATTGGTTTAAATAACTACTTTTAATACCTGATTTTTACATCCTTTTTTGAGAAATAATTTAAATAGCAGATGAGCAGTTCACAATATGAGTTTGGTATGATCGGCCTTGGAACGATGGGGCAAAATCTTGTTCTTAACATGAGCGATCATGGTTTCTCTGTTGCAGGTTATGATAAAGACCCGGGCAAAGTATCTGCATTGAATGATCTGGCAGCAGGAAAAAAACTGGAAGCGTTTAGCGAGCTGGCAGCGTTCATCACTGCATTAAAATCGCCAAAAGTAATTCTATTACTGGTTCCTGCCGGGCCCATTGTTGATGCAGTGCTCAGCGAACTTAAACCGCATCTATCCAAGGATGATCTTGTAATGGACTGTGGCAACTCTCATTTTTCTGACACAGATAAAAGAGTAAAGGAGTTGAGCAAAGCGGGTATCCATTTTGTCGGCACAGGTGTTTCAGGCGGAGAATCGGGTGCAAGGTTTGGGCCCAGCATTATGCCCGGTGGAGATACAGGAGTTTATAAACGTTTAGCACCTATGCTTGAAGCCATCTCTGCAAAAGTAAACGGTCAGCCATGCGTTGCTTTTATGGGCAATGGGGCAGCAGGACATTATGTAAAAATGGTACATAACGGAATTGAATATGCGCTGATGCAACTCATCGCAGAAAGTTATCACCTTCTAAAAAAATATGTTGGACTCTCCAATGATGAATTACATGAAGTGTTCCAGGCCTGGAACAAGGGAAAACTCCAGTCTTTTTTAATAGAAATTACAGCTTCCGTCTTTTTGCAGGAAGATGAAGACAGTAAAGAAAGGCTGATAGACAAAATAGCAGATACAGCCCACCAAAAAGGAACAGGTGCCTGGATGAGCCAGGACGCAATGAATATACAGTCTCCCATTCCTGCGATTGATGCCGCTGTTTCTCAAAGGATCATCTCTTCTATGAAGGCTGAAAGACAGGCCGCCGCGGGAACACAAACATCTTCAACCATCACAACAAATAAAAAAGATTTTATAGACCAGTT
>JBDSBG010000153.1:0-11189 GCA_039921685.1 Ferruginibacter sp. | reverse complement strand
AAGACGAGATCGTGAGCAGCGATGTGATCGGTATCAGTTTCGGTTCTTTATTTGATGCAACACAAACCAAAGTGATGACCATGGGCGATAAGCAAATGGTAAAAACGGTTAGCTGGTATGATAATGAGATGAGTTATGTATCTCAACTAGTGCGTACGGTGCATCATTTTGCAGGGTTGATAAAATAAACTTCGTTCTATCGTGTTCTTAATATAACCGCAGAGAAAATGAGTAAATGGAGGTTTCGCAGAGATGCTCAGCGTAAACTCTGGCCCTCTTTTTCTCTGCGTTTTTATTTTAAATAATCAGTTGACCATGAGTAAATTTTCAGACTTCAATTTCTCGGGCCACAAAGCCCTTATCCGGGTTGATTTTAATGTTCCCCTGGATGCGGAACTTAACATCACCGATGATACCCGCATGACGTCAACCATTCCAACCATCAAAAAAGTACTGACAGATGGCGGGGCTGTTATACTGATGAGTCACCTGGGGCGCCCTAAAGACGGGCCTACAGATAAATACTCATTAAAACACCTGGTGAAGCCGTTATACAAAATGCTGAATGAAGGGCAAGACAATGGCAACACAAAAGTATTCTTTGCAGATAATTGTATTGGCGAACAGGCTGCAATGACAGCATCAATGCTTAGGCCAGGTGAGGTTCTGCTTTTGGAGAATCTACGTTTTCATAAGGAAGAAGAAAAAGGTGATGAAGCTTTTGCAGAGAAATTAAGTAAGCTTGGCGATGTATATGTAAATGATGCTTTTGGTACAGCACACCGGGCTCATGCTTCAACGGCGGTTATCGCTAAATTTTTTCCGGCAGAAAAAAGAATGTTTGGGCTCTTAATGAACGACGAAGTGACAAGTGCCGAAAAAGTATTGCATGCTGCTGAAAGACCTTTTACTGCCATCATAGGCGGGGCAAAGGTTTCGGATAAGATCCTCATCATGGAGAACCTGTTGGAGAAAGCAACCGACATCATCATCGGGGGCGGTATGGCTTATACTTTTATGAAAGCAGCAGGAGGCAAGATCGGCAAATCACTTTGTGAAGAAGACCGGCTGGATACCGCATCAGCATTACTTAAAAAAGCAGAAGAAAAAGGCGTGTGCATTCACCTGCCTTCCGACTCCATTATAGCCAATAAATTTGCTGCGGATGCTGAGATATCTGTAGCGCCAAGTAATAATATTCCCGATGACTGGATGGGACTTGATATCGGCACCAACGCCACCACCCAGTTTTGCAATGTGATCAGCCGCTCAAAGATCATTTTATGGAATGGGCCGATGGGGGTATTTGAAATGGAAAAATTCCAACACGGAACTAAGTCCATAGCCGAAGCGGTTGCAGCAGCCACAGAAGATGGTGCATTCAGCCTGGTTGGCGGTGGCGACAGTGTGGCCGCAGTCAATAAATTCAACCTGGCGAATAAGGTAAGTTATGTAAGCACAGGTGGTGGGGCCATGCTCGAATATTTCGAAGGGAAGACCTTGCCGGGAATTGCCGCGATCAAAGATTAATTGATTTAAAATGTTTTTACTTCATATACGTCTTTGTATAAAAAAACTATATTACTTTTAACCTCAAACACTAAAACAAACAATTATGAAACGCACTGGATTATTTATAGTATTAGGGATCGTTCTGGTCATTGTCTTTATGGGCTGTAGTGGTTATAATGGCCTTGTAACACAGGATGAGAACGTTAAAAAAGCCTGGAACAATGTTGAAACAGAATACCAGAACCGTTCTGATCTTGTTGGTAACCTTGTAGCTACCGTTAAAGGTGCTGCCAATTTTGAGCAGGAAACTTTAACCAGGTTGGTTGAGGCAAGGGCCAAAGCCACTTCTGTAAATTTTACAGCTGACCAGTTAACACCGGAAAACATCGCCAAATTCCAGGCAGCTCAAAGCCAGATGAGTGGCGCACTAAGCCGTTTACTGGCGGTTGTTGAAAACTATCCTGACCTGAAAGCAACTCAAAACTTCCTGCAATTACAGTCACAACTTGAAGGCATCGAAAATAATATTAAGAACTCCAGGAAAGTTTTTAACGATGCAGTGAATGTGTATAATACCAAGGTAAGGTCTTTCCCGATGAATATTTTTGCCGGTATGTTTGGTTTCCATCCTAAAGAAGGATTTAAAGCCGACGCGGGTGCAGAAAAGAAAGTTGAGGTTAATTTTGAAAAAAAATAAAGCCGGCCGCAACGGGTAGATAACAATGAATAAAAAAAGATATACCGGCTTTATTATCGGGGGTATTGTACTTGTGATCGCAATTTTTATGATCACAACTTATAATGGCCTGGTGAATAAGGACGAAAAGGTCAAGCTTCAGGCGAATGAGGTTCAAAATGCCTATCAACGGCGGCTGGACCTCATTCCCAATATTGTAAATGTTGTAAAAGGGGTGTCTGACTTTGAACAAACAACCCTTGAAAAAATTGCTGAAGCCAGGAGCAAAGCTGCTTCTGTTAATATTAATACCAACAGAGTTTCTGCCAGTGAATTTAACCAGCAGGCTGCTGCCCAGGACGAACTGGCATCTGCCACCAATAATTTAATTATCAGGATAGAAAAATATCCGACCTTAAAAGGTACGGCAGCCTATTCGGGTTTACAAACACAACTGGAAGGAACAGAACGCAGGATAAAAGTTGCACGCAAGGATTTTAATGAAGCGATCAATAAGTATAACACTGCGGTAAGAACTTTTCCAACCAAACTGGTAGCAGGTATTTTCGGGTTTAACGAAAAAACAGGTTTCCAGTCTGATGCTGGTGGCGAAAAATCAGTAGAAATAAAATTTTAATGGGCATATTTTCATTTTTTAAGAAGAAAGAATTTTTTTCTGCCGAAGATAAAGCGCAGATAGTGGAAGCTATTCGCCTGGCCGAAAAAGAGACCAGCGGTGAGATACGTATCTATGTGGAGCGCAAAAATGCATATATGGACGCTATTGACCGGGCTGCCGAAATTTTCTTTAAATTAAAAATGCAGGAGACCGAGCATCGGAATGCCGTGCTGCTCTACATTGCCATGGACCACCACGAACTGGCTTTGTTCGCTGATGAAGGGATATATCAAAAAGCCGGGGCTGAATACTGGAATGCTGCAGTAAAAAATATGCTGGGCCAGTTTACAAAAGATAATATCAGCAATGGTATTGAACAATGCATTGCACAGATCGGGCAAACCTTAAAGGAAAAATTTCCTTACATACCAACAGAAGACAGGAATGAATTGCCGGATGATATTGTATTCGGCAATTAAATAATTTAGTAAGATCAGGATGAAAAAAATATTTCTATTCATTTTATTGTTGACCGGATTTGCCGGGTGGGCACAGGATATACCCCTTGCACCCAACCCGCCCAAACTTGTTAATGATTTTACAAACACACTTACTCCTCTACAGGTAGAGGCACTTGAAACTAAACTGAAACTGTTTGATGATTCTACATCTACCAATATTGCTGTTGTAATTGTAAAGACAACGGGTGGAGTGGATATAGCAGATTATGCAATTGAATTGGGGAGAAAATGGGGTGTAGGTCAAAAAGGATCTAATAACGGAGTGGTTTTATTGATAGCATTAGATGACAGGAAACTAAACATATCTCCCGGTTATGGTTTAGAAGGTGCATTGCCCGATATTACCTGTAAACAAATTATTGAAGAAGTTATTAAACCCAATTTTAAGGGCCAGGATTATTACCGTGGTATAGAAGAAGGAACAGATGCCATTATACAGGCTGTTAAGGGAGAATATACTGCACCTGCGAATTATGGAAAAACGGGAAGTGGGGGTTTTGGGCGTATCATTTTTATTATCATACTCATTGTACTTTTTATGGGCTTTAGCGGAGGCAAAGGTGGTGGAGGTTCATTTATGAGCCGCCGGGGCTTTGCCGCCTGGACCATTGCAAATATGCTCGGCGGTAGTGGTGGACGGGGAGGTGGCTGGAGCGGTGGTGGAGGAAGCTCGGGTGGTGGCGGATTTGGTGGTTTTGGCGGTGGTAGCTTTGGTGGCGGTGGAGCAAGTGGCAGCTGGTAATTATAGGATTTATGCACTCAAGACACAAGTAAACACGAGAACACACGAGATGATTTTTATGTTTGTTGTATTGATAATTTTGTGTTCAAACACAATTAGTTATGGAATACACAAACGATTTAGAGATTGTATTGAACAGTCTGAACAAAGAACGTAAAGAGCATTTAGATAAAGTTGCTGATATTGATAAGCTGATTAAGAGAATAAAGTATGGCAACCTAAATTTCGGGTTATCTAAGGGTAACAAAGCTGATGCAATCGAATTGACTGATGATACAACGCAGCAACCAAAAGCCTTTCCACTCAAAGCAGATTTAAAAGTGCAAGCCATTAAAATAATGGATTTGTTAGGGGTTGCAAGTAAACTAAAAGATATTCGAGATAAATACCACGAGATAACAGGGATGAATGTAAACCTTCGAGAAACCCTGAGAAACCTAAACAAACACGAGATAATCAAAATACTTCAACCTAAAGGCAATATAAGAGGATTGTATTGGGTAAAAGCTGAATGGTTAGATGATAACAACAACCTGAAAGAACAACATAAATTTGATGGGTTTGAATTGTTATTTAGTGATGATATGATAGAGTTTAAATAATATTAACGATGCTTGACCGTAAAAGCAGTAAAAATTTGTTACCTTTATACTTATGGCAAAAAAGAAAAAAATACTAGCAACTGATAATGTAAATACGATTATTGCTAGCAAAAATGTAGCTGCTGTTGAATTAGGCAGATTAGGAGGCTTAAAAGGGGGGAAAGCAAGGGCTTTAGCTCTATCTCCAAAAAGACGGTCAGAAATAGCAAGAAATGCCGCTAACAAAAGATGGGGGAAAGGCTGAATTATTTTTTTTCTCGTTTCATATAAGTAGTATGATTACCGTATTTATCTCTACCTTTTCCTTCTAGAGCCTCTAGTGTTAAGTGTTCAATATCTTCTAAATATCCTAATTTACTTGTCCATTTAGTTTCTTCTAATTGAAGAGCAACATGAGTAAAATCCCCTCTTCTATCTTCATACAATGCAATTTTCTCAAATCCGTTCTCAAAATCAGAATTTTCACATTCAATATACCCTAAAGTTTTAAAATGTTCGATATAGCGTGTGCAACTTTGGTCATCATCTATTTCACCCATATCATTCCTATAAAAATCAATCCTTTTATTATTAATGCCACTTGCCCAAGCTACACAATTATATTCTTTTACAGGAGGACTTGTAATCAAATGATTTTGGGGGTTAAGATTGGGAAAAATTGAAGCCAATTCTTCAGGAGTCATATCTCTAAGAGGAGTAAAATCCATAAGCAATTATTAGATAATGCGTTGTTCTTTCCCCCATTTTAACCATCCTTGCTGAACCTTTATTATGTCATTAAGATCTTTAAGCTCAACCGGATTATCTTTAGTAATAAAGTATAGGGCTTCATGCCAAAGTTCAGGATTTTTTTGTAAATCTTTTAGAATAAATGGAACAGCAGGTTTGCCACTGCCAATTATTTTTAAATAATTGGAATTATTCAACTTGTGATACATTGTTGAAAAATGCGCCGTTTGCCTTTTCCAGGCTGTAGCTAATTCATTAAATTCCTCTTCTGTAATATCCTCTTTTTTGTATGGGCTATATTCAATGACCCATTCATTTTCTTTATGAGTTTGTTCAACTATATCACCCCAAAGCTTATAAGTTACAGAAAGTCTTCTGCTTTCTCTTGGTTTTGACTTTTGACACTTAGCAGAATACCAATGCAACATTGTAGCATGATGTGTTATTGCTTTTTGATCCCAACAATCCACATCATTTCTGTCAATATTTTTTAAACCATATTCTTTTAATGCCGTTTTCATAATTACTCATTTAAGTGTTTCATTCCACTCTTCTCAAATACTTTCTTTAGAGAAGCCTCTTTTTTCTCAGCTCTATCCAACATTTCTCTAAGGGTTTTTAAATCTTCTAGTGTAAGTGTTAACGAAATATCTTTATGAAATGGTTCTTCGTGTGATTGATAATGTATATTTAAATTATGAACTATTAATCCACCCAAAATATCTCCATCTACATGTATATCAAAAACTGGACGAATATCACTAACTATTCTACTTAAAAGATAAATATTGCTATAATCATTTACTAAACCTTCTGCTTTAGCAGCATAATAAATTTGTTTATTATTTATTAATATCTCTAGTCTTTTTTCAAAATCTTTTTTGTTTTCAGGAGCTATTAATTCATCGTCTTCACAAAGAGCTACTATATCTTGAACTATCTCTTCAATTATTTCCTCTCTTTCAATAAAAGCAATTAAACTACCTACACTTGAAAATATTTCATCTACATCTACTAGCTTTAATTCCTCAATAGAAGAAAAAACTTGTCCTAATTTTGAAACAGAAGAGGTTAAAGGGGCTTTAGATAATCCTTCTTCAATTTTATTGAATTCTAATTCACTCAAGCTTCCTAATTCTTTAAATCCTTCTTCATATCTCTCAGGAATTGAATTTATTAATGGCATATTTAGTTGTTTAAAACTTGAAGTAGTATCCTTTAATAAAGATATGCACTTGTCACAAAGTTAGCTTTTAAAGTAATAAAATGCAGTTAAACTCATTTTATCTTGAATTTTATTTTAATATGTAATAAAAAAAATATCATTTTTATGCTTGAGCGGTCAAGAATATTTATTATCTTTGATTTATGAATAAATTTACAATAACACAATTCAGAGCAATGTATCCAAATGATGATGCTTGCTTAGACAAGATTTTTAAATTAAGATTTAGTAATCTTGTATGCCCTAAATGTGAGAATGATAAACCATTCACGAGGGTTAAAAATAGAAGATCTTACCAATGCCCTTGCTGTGGCTTTCAGGTATATCCTACAAAGGATACAGTATTTGAAAAATGTAGAGTGCCATTGATACATTGGTTTTATGCAATTTTTCTTCAAACAACTACAAGGAATGGGGTTGCTGCTAAAGAACTGGAAAGACAGTTGAGTATTTGTTATACTACTGCATTAAGAATGAGCCATCAAATAAAAAAACTTATGCAAGGAAATAAAAGGATAGGCAAAGTAGGTGGTATCGTGCAAATTGATGAGGTATATCTTGGGCAGTCACTTGTTAATATGAGCCATAAAAAAAGGGCAAAATTTAAAGAAGAGGATTTTACAAAGTTTGATAATAAAACAGGGGTTATGGGCTTTGTTTCTGATACCGATGGGATTAAGTTTGAAGTAATGACTGATACAAAAACATTTAAGCAAAGAGTAAAAGATAATGTTTCTAAAGATGCAATTATAGTAACTGACAGCCATATGGGATATGAAGGATTAAATCTGCATTACAAACAGCATGAAGTAGTCAACCATTCTATTAGACAATTTAAAAAGGGTAAGTTTCATACAAATAGTGTAGAATCAGCATGGGCTTTACTTCGCAGAACTATTTACGGCACTCATGTACACGTATCACCAAAATATTTACAGTTGTATGTTAATGAAGTAGCCTTTAGATTAATGAATAAGGATAAGCAGGATACTATGTTTGAAACTATTTTGAAGAATGTAGCATCTTAATAGGCATCATTTAGCTTTTTTCTTTGTGGCCTTCTTTAATACTTTATCAAATAAATCCTTACCATTATTATTTACTTTTTTTCCCTTTATAAACTTCTCATACCCTTGAGTAAGTTTTTCCATTGGAGTTTGTGCTTTCTTAGCCATTAGTAAAATTATAAATCAAAAAGTCCTATTTGATAATAACCACTAAATTTATTTTGGAATTTTTTCATAAAATCATTCCAGTTATCACTAATCTCCATTAAATTAACTGCTTCGTCTATATATGTTTTTAAATCTTCCTCACCAACAAATGTTAACCATTGGAAGTATTTATAAACTCTAACGCCATTTAATGGTCTATTAAGTTCTCTTAATATTCTAAATACCCCTTTAGGAAATCTTGAATAAATGATCTGCACCGTCCATTTACCAACTATCCCTGGTCTATCGTATAATTTTCTCCCGTCTGTACGCCAATTGTTTAAACGATAAATTTGTCTATAAAATTCCATTTTGAATTTAGGCTTGTACACTTTTTTGCCTTGATAGACGTATTTAATTAATTGTGTAGGGTCGTCATTCTCTAAAAGAAATCTTTTTAATATTTCTTTATCTAAGTTTTCATCTGTAAATCTATCTTCAATTAAAGAGTCTGCTTGGGTTATAATCCACTGGCTTATCTCATCTATTTTTGATTCTCTTATTTTCTTAGAGAGTAATTTTTCTTCCTCTGTAAGCTGTTTCTTTTTTTGTTTTTTCATTATTATATAGTTTGAAATATACGTTTTTTTCTAATAGACACTAACTCTTTAATTGGTACTTTATCATTCCATTCCTGATGTACGATTGGTTTGACAGTTTTTTTTATATCTGGCATATTTTTATGAGCCATTGCCCATGCTCTTTTATTTGTATTGCCTGTATCAAAAGCATGAAATAAGTAAATAAAACTTTTATCTACATGATTTTTATTTGCAAAATCAGCTACGTACTCATTATCATTAATGTAAGGTAACACTGTTTTCATTTTTTCTTTTGAAAAGAGATATTCCCTTGCAAAATTATTTGCCTTTTCTTCTTTTAATTTAACTGTGTGAATATCATTTTCCTCATCTGATAAATGATATTCATTTACTAAAATATCTTCCCAGTCAAAAATTATATGATGTAATTCATGCAAAAGTGCAAACCATAAAGTAGGATAAAAACCTCTATAATCTGTTAGGACTATACATGGCTTATCGTTAATTGCAAATGTAGCTCCTCGTAAGTGTAGTGAAGGCATAGATGGTTGAAAAATTAACGTAATGCCTAACTTGTACAAAGATTTTGCAACATTTAAAAGCCCGTTTTCTATGTCCGTTGAGTGCCATCTAATTTTGGGGAAATACTCAATTAATGCCTCCATATTATATTCATATGGATTGTTATCTCTTGACAAACTTGAAATTGCTGTATTTACCCAAAAATCTCTTGTTAATTCATTTTTAGGTTTGATGACTCCACTACTAAAAGCGACATCTATATTGTATTTTTTATACTCGAAAATTGAATTAAATCCAAAAAAAGAAACAATTCGATTTTCTATGTGGTCAAAATCAGTAATACTATCAATAAATCCTACCTTCCTTAAAGTAATTAAATCAAAATTTTCTGAAATAAATTTTCGGGTTTCCGATAGCGTTACCTCGCCTTTAAAGTTTTCTTCTAACGCCTCAACATAAAGTTGAAATAACTCTGTATTGGGTATTTCTAAAAGAGTAGCAAGTTTTGTTAAGGTAATAAAATCAATCCTTTTTTGCGTACCATCCAAAATGCCATTAAGTGCTCTGTACTCTATATTTAAAATTTCTAACACATGGGTTGGCAGCATTTTTAATTCGACAAGTTTTTGTTCAAATTTTAATCTAAGAGAATTTTTTTGGGGATTGCCTTCGTCTTTTAAAACACGACTTAGGAGGCTGTCAATGTCATTATGCTTTTGGGACATATTTATTAAGAATTGTAGTTTTACAGATATGAAGATAATCCTTTTTTACTGAAAACCAAGCGGTTTGATAAGAAAATTGTAGAATTACACAGATTAATTCATAAATTGTGGTTAATAAAAAGCCTGTTATTGGTCGAACAATAACAGGCAAGTGTGAAAAACCACGCACTTTCTAAATGTTGGTTATTCGTAAACTTCAAAATTGTTAAACCAAATGGCAAAACAATCAGAAAAAAAGGTAGTGTACATTAGTGCTGTTACAGGTCAATATGTACCCAAACCTTACGCAACTACACATCCTAACTCAACTGTTAGAATGATTGTAAAAAAAGGATAATAGAGTTTATCTATTAAAATTTTCAACACGCTCCGTTTCGGAGCGTGTTTTTTACGCACTAAAGTTACATTTTTTATTGAAGTATTTATCCACATTTTAAAGGCTTGTGTCCTGAGTGGACATATCTGGTAATTATCAATCAAAACATAAATAAATTTTAAAAATGCACTTAAGTATCAGGTGCATTTTTTGTCCAACCATGATACTTAAAACGATTTTTTATATTTAGGTCATGGGATTTTTACATGATTTCCATAAAAATCTGCTAGGTATGATTTTTGCTATATAAAAAGTAGAAACTACAAT
This sequence comes from Ferruginibacter sp., assembly GCA_039921685.1. Taxonomy (GTDB): domain Bacteria; phylum Bacteroidota; class Bacteroidia; order Chitinophagales; family Chitinophagaceae; genus Ferruginibacter. The sequence goes on along the minus strand of JBDSBG010000153.1, from coordinate 917 downwards.
AAAAAATGCAAAACTTAGGGGGACTGGATATTGAGATATTATTGGATATGCTTGCTCAGCAAACCGCACAGTTAACTGGTAAAATTGCTGAAAAGAACAGTGTAGAAATTCAGCAATATGAATATGAAATATCCCTGATCCAGGCTGAATTAAACTCCCGCCATCAAAAAGGAAATACCAATATTACCGATACGGGCATTGAATTTACTTCAGAAACGACTTGATCACCTGCAATATATTAATAAAAAATGCCCCCGGTTACGGAGGCATTTTTCTTCATGTGCAATCGATTATTTCAAGCTATTATTGATATAATCTTCGATCTCTTTTCCTTTTGCTTTTCCTAATTTGGTTAATCCGCCTAAAAGCATGGGATCTGTAAAACTCCTGAATTGCTCGGGTATGGCATTGCGGAATTTGATGATCATGTCAATTCCTTTTTTAACATTGGCCATATTTTTTACCTTTTCAAGATAGTCGGCAAAAGCAGCTGTAGCGCTTAATTTCTCCTGACTTAACGGCATGTCATCAAAACGCTTTGCAATAAAATCAAAATCGGCTTCAGTACCTTCTTTAATGATAACATCATTAACAATATTCCCAAGGTCGCCTTTGGCATCCGCACTATATTTTTTTGCAAGCTCGTATGATTTGGCGGGGTCTAAGCCAACCAATCCTTCCAAAGCCGCACCGGCAACTGAATAGCTGCTGTCTGTGATATTTTTTTCGTAAAGTGATTTGTATTTGGCATTGCTGGTTTTTGCCAGGTAAGAAATGGCAGCAGCTTTTGTCCGCCTGTCTTTATCACTATTGGCAATTTTTTCAATGGCTTCAATAATTTTTGCATCTTCAGCAATTTTAGAAGTTTCCAGTTTGGCTATGGTGTTTCTTCTTAATGGCGCATATTTATCTGTTAA
>JBDSBG010000152.1:0-22049 GCA_039921685.1 Ferruginibacter sp. | reverse complement strand
GTTGTTGATTACCGCAATATTCCATGGATGAAAGAACATTTTGTTCCTGTGATCATGGACTGCACCCATTCATTGCAGCAACCCAATCAAACCTCCGGCGTAACAGGTGGCAATCCGCAATTGATCGAGACAATTGCTAAAGCTGCGATTGCAACCGGCGCCGATGGTTTGTTCATCGAAACACATCCCAATCCCGCTGAAGCAAAAAGCGATGGTGCAAATATGTTGAGGCTTGACCTGCTTGAACCGTTATTGGAAAAATTAGTTAAGTTGAGGGCTGCTGTGATTTGATTTTATTGCCCCAGCTTCATTTCTTTTCTCAAAATCGTTGTGTCACCCACTTGTGCTGTTTGTTATAAATCATCGTTTTATTTCACGCAAGTCGAAAAAGATTCGCAAAGACTCAAGAATAACTTATTCAACCTTGCCTCTTTGCGTGAATATCAGTTCCCATAATTTAATTCCCAATTCCAAAACTACTTAATCTGTTGGCAAGCTTAAATTTGCCAAATCATCATCACCAAATCACCAAATCACCAAATCACCAAATCATCAATCACCAAATCATCAAATCATCAAATCATCAAATCATCAAATCATCTAAATGCAATCAGCTTCTCAATTCAACGAACTCGTAAAAAACCGTCGTTCTACATTCCCAAAACAATTCGTTCCTGGCAAACAAATCTCAAATGATATTATCAGTCAAATTCTGATCAATGCCACCTGGGCACCTAACCACGGGCAAACCGAACCCTGGCATTTTACTGTTTTTTCGGGGAAGGGGTTGGAAAAATTTGCAAGTTTACAGAGTGATTTTTACAAAGAGCATGCGGGAGAAAATTTTAAAGACGATAATTATACAAAACTTAAGGATACCCCTTTGCTTGCCTCACATGTTATTGCTATTGGTATGAAACGCACAACCACTAAGCGCATCCCCGAAATTGAAGACATTGCAGCGGTGGCTTGTGCGGTGCAAAATATTTATCTCTCCGTCACCGCCTATGGACTCGGAGGATATTGGACCACCGGGGGCCTTACTTACAAAGAAGAAGCAAAAACATTTTTCGGATTAAACGAGGATGATAAATTGCTTGGTTTTTTCTACATCGGGCATGTCGCGACCCCTTCAGCACCGGGCAAACGCGACCCCTTAGACGAAAAAGTGACCTGGGTAAATGAGTAATGGGAATCGGGCAATCGGGAATCGGCAATAGTGAATGGCGAAATCTTCGAAGCTTAATTATTTAATTATTGTCCTGTTACTGTAAGGAAAGGGGAAAAATTGAATATCAGGCTCACGGCTAGCAACTGACAGCTCACAGCTCACAGCTCCCTTAAAGGTAACGAAGCGGGTTCCTCCTGGCGTTGAAAATATACCGTTTGACATTCATCCAGAAGGCCACGAAAAAATAAACGATCAATGGGGAACCCATAGTAAGAAAAGAAATATAGATAAAATACTTTCGGATCGTAGCTGTAGCAATGCCCATTTTCTCACCAATGGCAGTGCAAACTCCAAATACATGCCACTCGACAAAGTGTTTAAACCTGTTCATGATAGATCTATTAAATGATCAGTTATAAAATTACTTAATTTTTTCACCAAATCCTTCCCCCAATTTAAGTAATTTTGCAAAAAATGTTGGAAGGATGGCGATGAATATTAGCCCAATATCTTTACAAGACAAATTTTAGTTCATTCTGATACCTGGTTTTATAACAGCAATTTTCGAACCTGCCTGTCGGCAGACAGGTCACAAATTTATACTATGGCATTTGACATTGAAATGATCGCAAAGCTTTACGCTAATTTCCCTGACCGCATTCAGAAAGCCCGCAAATTGGTTGGAAGGCCGCTCACACTTACAGAAAAAATATTATATGCGCATTTGTGGGCAGATATTACCCCAAAAGAGCCATTTGAAAGAGGTAACTCTTATGTGGATTTTGCGCCAGACCGTGTAGCCATGCAGGATGCCACAGCACAAATGGCATTGCTTCAGTTCATGCAATCGGGGCGTACCAAAGTTGCGGTACCCAGCACGGTGCATTGCGATCACCTGATCGAAGCTAAAGTAGACAGCCAAACAGATCTAACACGTGCAGTTTCGGAAAGCAGTGAAGTCTATGATTTCCTTGCCTCCGTTTCTGATAAATATGGCATAGGTTTCTGGAAGCCTGGAGCGGGGATCATTCACCAGGTAGTATTGGAGAATTATGCATTCCCCGGAGGTATGATGATTGGAACGGATAGCCATACCGTAAATGCCGGTGGCCTTGGAATGATTGCGATCGGGGTTGGTGGCGCAGATGCCTGTGATGTTATGGCTGGCCTACCGTGGGAACTTAAGATGCCTAAACTGATCGGGATCAAACTAACGGGTAAGCTTAACGGCTGGACGGCTCCAAAAGATGTTATTTTAAAAGTGGCAGGTATTCTTACTGTAAAAGGTGGAACCGGTGCTGTTGTTGAATATTTTGGAGAGGGTGCCCACAATATGAGTTGCACTGGCAAAGGGACAATTTGTAATATGGGTGCAGAAATAGGTGCTACTACGTCAACCTTTGGTTATGATGAAAGTATGAGCCGCTACCTTAGGGCTACCGGTAGATTAAAAGTGGCTGTAATGGCAGACGAAATCAGGCAACATCTCACCGGTGATCCTGAGGTATATAAAAACCCTGAGGCATATTTTGACCAGGTTATTGAAATAAATCTTGATGAACTGGAACCGCACCTCAACGGGCCATTCACCCCCGATCTTGCTACGCCCATTTCTAAAATGAAAGATGCAGCAGCTGCCAACAATTGGCCAACAAAAATAGAAGTTGGTTTGATCGGTAGCTGTACCAATTCTTCTTATGAAGATATAAGCAGGGCAGTTAGCCTTGCAAAACAGGTTTCAGAAAAAGGACTAAAATTAAATTCAGAATTTACAATCACCCCGGGCTCAGAGCAGGTACGATACACGATTGAAAGAGATGGATTCTTAAAAACCTTTGATGAAATTGGCGCAACAGTATTTGCAAATGCATGTGGGCCATGTATCGGTATGTGGGCACGTGTGGGCGCTGAAAAAGCAGAAAAGAATACCATCGTTCATAGTTTCAACAGGAACTTCGCAAAACGTGCTGATGGCAATCCAAATACTTTCGCATTTGTGGGGTCACCCGAGATAGTAACGGCAATGGCTATAGCAGGAACGCTGAATTTCAACCCGCTTACCGACACACTTACAAATGATAAAGGCGAACAGGTAAAACTGGATGCACCAACAGGAGATGAATTGCCGGTAAAAGGTTTTGCTGTTGCTGATGCAGGCTTCCAGCCGCCAGCCGAAGACGGAAGTGGTGTAATCGTAAAAGTTTCTCCTGACAGTAAGCGATTACAATTGCTTGCTCCCTTTCCGGCATGGGAAGGTGATGATCTGAAAGGATTGCGCTTGCTGATCAAGGCAAAAGGAAAATGTACTACCGATCATATTTCGATGGCGGGCCCCTGGCTTAAGTTTCGGGGACATCTTGATAATATCAGCAACAACATGCTGATTGGTGCAGTTAATTATTATAATGATAAAACTGATTTTGTAAAAAATCAATTGACCGGAGAATATGGCCCCGTACCAAAAACCCAGCGTGCTTATAAAGCTGCCGGCATCGGAACCATTGTTGTTGGTGATGAAAATTATGGTGAAGGTTCATCAAGAGAACATGCTGCTATGGAACCGCGTCACCTGGGCGTACGGGCTGTATTGGTAAAATCATTTGCACGCATACACGAGACCAACCTTAAAAAACAAGGCATGCTTGCGCTGACATTCGATAATAAAAATGACTACGATAAATTCCGTGAAGATGATACGATCGATATCATTCGTTTAAAAACATTTGCTCCAAATAAAAAGATAAAACTTATTTTAAAACACAAAGATGGTACAACTGATGAGATCATGGTGAACCATACTTATAACAAGCAGCAAATTGAGTGGTTTAAGGCAGGAGCAGCTTTGAATATCATTCGTCGTGAATTTGAGAGATCGAAGATGTAGATATGTTTTGGGTTTGGCGTTTGGGGTTTGGGGTTTGGCGTTTGGAGTTAATGGCTGAGAAGTTGTTTTCAATTTGTTCAGCAGTTGTTTCTTAACAGCAAACACGAAACCTCAAACCTCATTCACTAACATCAAACCAAACTTTCTTGCCATCATTCCAATCTCCATTATAATTGATCGTTAGTTCCTCGCCTTTCTTTATGGCTTTCACTGTTTTGATGAGAATAGTATCATCTTCAAAGTCCATAAAATATTCGCAATTGCTTTTGTAACTATGATTGTATATTGGGATAAGCCCGAGTGCCATCGCACATTTATCTTTACGCTTCCCCCATTCAAAAATGTAATCGTGTAACAGGGTTTTGTCAAGATGCTCCCTGTCCTGCTTCGACATCACGATCACAGGTGCAATTTCTATAACAGTATTAGCGGCAATATTTTCATGTGTGAACACAGCTTTCCCTTTTTGTGCCGTTCTTTCAACATATAAGTATGATTTGATCATAAATTTTTCAACAATAAAGTTATTCCGATTAACGAATTTTTAAAGCGGGTTGATGATCCACTAAATTAAAAATCCACTTTACACCAATTAAACAAAACTGCGCTACCGAAGATTGCCAGGTTGAGCGTGCCTATCGGCAAACAGGCTTGTCGAAGCCGGGTTATTTACGAAAATTATTTTCGACAAGCGCAGGCTGACAGACATGCATTAAATGCTCTTACTATTACTTCATCATCAGGTAACAATTATTTAAAATTAAATAAACTAAATTGCGATACATTAAAAAATCTTCGTAAAAGTATCAACGGATGCAATTAGAAATGGATGAAATATCGTTGCAGCAAAGGTTTGAAGAGATCATTGCAACCGAAGATAAACTGGCTATACAGGATTTTTTGAACCACCAGAATATCAGTGATGTTGCTGAGCTCATTAATGAAAACGAGGATTATGAAACGCAGATCATTTCCCACCTTTCCATTCACCGGGCCACAAGTGTTTTTAAGATCCTCGGCCTCGGAGAACAAAAAAGAATCATAAAAAACCTACCGGCTTTCAAAGCCGCTGAATTGTTGAATGAGTTGCCCGCAGATGATCGCGTATCTTTTTTGGAGGAACTTCCAAAAAGCATGGTAAGAGATCTTATTAAAACTCTTGAGCCTGAAGAAAGAAAGATCACACTTGAATTGCTGGGCTATCCTGAGAACAGCGTAGGAAGGTTAATGACGCCATATTATGTGTACGTTTACGAATCCAATACAGTAGAACAGGTTTTGAGAACCATACGCCGCTTCGGCACTGATATCGAAACGATTGATGTGATCTATGTAATTAATGAGAAAGGTGAATTAATGGATGATATTCGTATCAGGGATTTTATTCTTGCCTCTCCTGAAGTAAAAGTAAACGAACTGATGGATGGGAGATATATTTCCTTAAATGTAAATGATGACCAGGAACTTGCACACGAAGCATTCAAAATGAACAATCGGGTAGCCTTACCCGTGATTGATGATCAAAAGACTCTCCTTGGAATAGTCACTATCGATGATGTGCTTTGGGTTGCAGAAGAGGAATTTGGTGAAGATATCCAGAAGATTGGTGGTACAGAAGCATTTGATGAACCATATCTTGACATCGGTATCGTTAAACTAATTAAAAAAAGAGCAGGTTGGCTGGTACTATTATTCCTGGGGGAAATGCTTACTGCCACAGCTATGCAATATTTTCAAAAAGAAATAGAAGCAGCAACCGTACTTGCTTTATTCATTCCATTGATCATGAGCAGCGGAGGAAATAGTGGTTCACAGGCTTCTACACTTATCATACAGGCAATGGCACTGGGCGAACTTTCACTCTCCGATTGGTGGCGGGTAATGCGCAGGGAATTAATTTCAGGAACAATACTCGGAGTTATTTTAGGGAGCATTGGGGTGCTTCGGATTGTAATCTGGCAAAATTTACACATATTCGATTACGGCCACTACTGGAAACTGGTAGCAAGCACCATTTTCTTTTCATTGATAGGAATTGTATTGTGGGGCAGTTTGATGGGATCGATGCTGCCACTTATTTTAAAAAGATTAAAGCTGGATCCCGCGGCTTCTTCAGCACCTTTTGTTGCTACACTTGTTGACGTAACGGGCATTGTAATTTATTTCTCTGTAGCTTATTTCTTTCTCCAGGGCATTTTATTATAATCCTGCTCACTCTATGCAAAAAAAAGTTTTGAGCCTGGAGAAAATTTATGTGCAACAATGATTAATTATTCTTCATAGACGCAGACGGCCCGGACCTGGCACCGTAAGTCTCAGAAAAAACACGAACGACCTCATTTCCTTCATGTATTATAATAAATAAATCATCAAACTTATTGTCGGGGATATCACCCTGCGGGTAATTCAGGATGCCTAAGGCTGCGATCAATCGGGGAATTGTGTTGCTATGCCCGATAATAAGGATCGCGTTATCCGAATCATGGTTTGCCTGAATTTTCTTTAGGAGGTCTTCACCTGTATTGTCAACAGCATAATGAACAGTATCAACTCCAATTTGAATGCGCAGGGAATCTGCAGTCATACCTGATCTTCGGTAATTTGTAACATAAATGCGTTTTATACTTTTATCTTTTAATGTTCGCATAAGGTTACCCGAACGCTTCTTCCCTGCCTCCGTTAACCCTGGATCGTCGCCGGTTTCTTTTTCTGCATGCCTTACGATATAGATTTTACTGCTTTTTGTAAAAGGTATTTGCTGGGCTGCTATGGCCTTCACTATAAAAAACACAACGAAAAATAATAAGATTTTCTTCATGACAGGTTTTTATGAAATCAAATTAAGCTAAAAAGGGGGTAAAATCAACTTGCCAGTGGCGATAAGACGGTTCATATTGACAACAAATTCAGTAATTTGCGCCCACAATATGTCCAGGGCTAACTCGTTTAATGCTGGCTACTCAATATAAAAATTAAAACTATTTTAATATGTGCGGAATTGTTGGTTACACCGGGCCACGACAGGCTTACCCACTCATCATAAAGGGTTTAAAAAGATTGGAATACAGGGGATATGACAGTAGCGGCGTGGCTTTACTGAGCGATAATAAGCTAAAAGTATATAAGAAAAAAGGCCGTGTAACAGAACTGGAAGAAGATGTGATCGGTAAAAATCTGGAGGCACATATCGGCATCGGCCACACCCGTTGGGCAACCCACGGCGAACCAAGTGACCGTAACGCACACCCGCATTCGTCTGCAAGTGGAAAGCTGGCGATTATTCACAACGGTATCATTGAAAATTATGCCCAGATAAAACAGGAACTGGTTAAGAAAGGTTACCACTTTACAAGTGACACGGATACAGAAGTTTTATTAAATTTCATTGAAGATATAAAGAACAATAACGCTTCCACCCTGGAAGAAGCATTGCGAATCGCTTTAAAAAGAGTAAGTGGTGCGTATTGTATTTTATTGCTGGACCAGGACGATCCTACAACCATCATTGCTGCAAGAAAAGGCAGTCCGCTGGTGATTGGCATTGGCAAAGGTGAGCATTTCCTGGCAAGTGATGCCTCCCCCATCATTGAATACACGAAGGAAGTTGTTTATGTAAACGATTATGAACTGGCCATTGTTAAGCCCGACGAACTCATCCTTAAAAACATCGGCAACGAAAAAATAACCCCATATATCACCAAACTGGATATGGAACTGGCAGCCATTGAAAAAGGCGGCTATGATCATTTCATGATCAAAGAAATATTTGAACAGCCAAGTACTATTTATGATTGCTTACGCGGACGCCTGGACGCAGAAGCAGGCAAGATAAGAATGAGTGGTATTGAACAAAATATTGAGCAGCTTAAAAACGCAAACCGCATTATGATCATCGCCTGCGGTACAAGCTGGCATGCAGGGCTGGTTGCAGAATATATCATTGAAGAACTGTGCCGCATACCCGTAGAAGTTGAATATGCATCTGAGTTCAGGTATAGAAACCCGATCGTAAACAAAGGCGATGTGATCATTGCCATTTCACAAAGCGGGGAAACGGCAGACACACTGGTTGCCCTTGAAAAAGCCAAAGAAAACGGCGCATTCATCTTTGGTATTGTGAATGCAGTTGGTTCATCGATTGCCCGCATTTCTCATGCAGGCGCTTATACACATGCCGGGCCGGAAATTGGTGTTGCTTCTACAAAAGCATTTACGGGCCAGCTCGCCGTCCTTGTTATGGTAGCGTTGAAAATTGCAAAAGAAAAAGGCACCATTACAGATGAACGTTTCCATGCACTTATCACTGAACTTGCCGACATTCCTGAAAAAGTAGCCGCCATTTTAAAGAATGCAGAAGAAATCCGCAAAATAGCAGAAGTATATAAAAATGCTTCAGACTTCCTCTTTTTGGGAAGAGGTTATAATTTCCCCGTAGCGTTGGAAGGGGCACTAAAACTCAAAGAAATTTCATACATACATGCAGAAGGATACCCCGCTGCAGAAATGAAACATGGCCCAATCGCCCTCGTTGATGAAAACCTACCTGTTGTATTCATTGCAACCAAAGATACTTACCATGAAAAGATAGTGAGCAATATGCAGGAGATCAAAGCAAGAAAAGGCAAGATCATTTCCATTGTAACAGAAGGTGATGAAATAAGCCCCGGCTTAAGCGATCATTTTTTTTCTATCCCAACCGCTGATGAACTATTAGCGCCAATACTCACTGTAATTCCATTACAATTGCTTTCTTATTACGTAGGCACCGCAAAGGGTATTGACGTGGATAAACCCCGTAACCTGGCAAAAAGTGTAACAGTTGAATAATTGACAGTGTGACAATTAACAATTGACAATTGACAATTAAATACATTAAATTCGAAATTCATTATTAGTTAATTATGGATATTGACAGGGTAGCTAATTGTCAATTATCCATTATCCATTGTCAATTGTAAATTGTAGATGAACATCATTCACACACATCCCGTAAAAGAACTCGGCTATAACTTCATAGAAAAAAAATACATTCCGAAAGGAAAAGATGAATATCATCTCAGGAATTTACAGAACCCAAAAGGAAAAAAGTATCGTGCACTTACGCTCTTAGAGATTGATACACTTGTGCATAACCGTAATGAATCAGATAATTGGAGCAGGATCCTGGTCACCGCAGGCTTCAATGCAAGCCTTGTAAGAAATTGCAAATTTTTTGGATTGGTGCGTATTGGTAGCCTGCTCCCCGCTTACCGGGAGTTCCACAACTTCCGCATGCCGGTTGGTTTATACAACAGCACCATCATCAGTAGCGATATCGGTGATAATGTGTGCATCGACAATGTGAATTACCTGAGCCATTATATCCTGGGCGACGATGTAATGATCGCTAACGTGCACGAAATTGCTACAACCGACCATGCTAAATTCGGGAATGGAATATTAAAAGAAGGTGAAGATGAAAAGCAACGCATGATGATCGAGGTGTGCAATGAGAATGGTGGCCGGCCAATCATACCATTTAACGGAATGCTTGCAGGCGATGTGTACATGTGGAGTAAATTCCGTGATGACGAGGAGCTTCTTGAAAAATTTAAAATATTCACAGAAAATAAGTTTGACAAACTGCGAGGCTATTATGGCACCATCGGTGAGCGTACAGTAATAAAAAACTGTGCGATCATTAAAGATGTTTCGATAGGAACCGACGCATATATAAAAGGCGCAAACAAATTAAAGAACCTTACCATCAACAGTGATGCAGAAAGGACTTCGCAAATAGGTGAAGGATGTGAGTTGGTTAATGGCATCGTCGGATTTGGTTGCCGTATTTTTTATGGGGTGAAAGCAGTTCGTTTTATTACTGCATCTCATTCCCAGTTAAAATATGGTGCCCGGCTCATCAATTCTTATCTTGGAAATAATTCAACCATTTCCTGCTGTGAAGTATTGAATTCATTGATATTTCCTTCACATGAACAGCATCATAATAATTCGTTTTTATGTGCCTCCCTCGTGATGGGCCAAAGCAATATTGCGGCAGGCGCTACCATCGGCAGCAATCACAACAGTCGCAGCGCCGATGGCGAGATCATTGCAGGGCGTGGGTTCTGGCCGGGGTTATGCGTTAGCTTAAAACATAATTCAAAGTTTGCATCATTTACGATAATTGCAAAGGGAGACTTCCCTTCTGAATTAAACATTCAAATTCCATTCTGTCTTATCAGCAATGACGTAACCAACAACCGGCTGGTTGTAATGCCTGCGTATTGGTTCATGTACAACATGTATGCCCTTGAACGCAACGCATGGAAATACAAGGACCGCGACAAAAGAATTTTAAAAACCCAATACATCGAATACGAATACCTGGCACCCGATACGATCAATGACATATTCGATTCACTGGAAATGCTGAAGCAACTTACGCCAAACGAGAAAGGTGAAGCTGTTGTGAGCGGATGGGAAAATACACAGCGTGACACTGTATTAGTGAAAGTGCCACAATCTATAAAGGTTTACCACGAAATGATCCAGTTGTATGGCTGCATGCAACTCCTGCATCATATCAATTCTAATAAATTTGAAAACTTTGAAGCCTTTAAGAAATCGTTGTCTGCTAAATTATCAAGATCCAAATGGCAAAATATAGGTGGGCAGCTTATTATTGATACGGAAGTTGAACAGTTAAAACGGTCTGTAAAAACAGGTAAGATCAAAGGATGGGAGAATGTCCATGGGTTTTACCAGTCTCAAGGAAATAAGTATGAGAACGATAAACTAAACCATGCATATACAGGATTACTGGAAATATTAAATATAACTTCTAAACAATTCACAGCATCACTTTTCAAAAAATTACTGGAAGAAATGCTTGCAACAAAAGAGTGGATGACAAAGGGGATTTATAATGCAAGAGAAAAAGACTACACAAATCCCTACAGGAAAATGGTGTATGAAAATAACAAAGAGATGTTGAATGTAATTGGCAAGCTGGAAGACAATGGTTTTATCCAGGACCAGATGAAGCAGATGGATGGGTTGAAGAAGAAGGTGAAGGCATTGGTAAAAAAATGGGCGCTATAAAAAATACTCAACTGCCAGTTCATACCCTTTCAATCCCAGCCCGCTGATAACGCCAACAGCCTTACCCGAAACATGAGATAATTTCCTAAACTCCTCCCTGCCAAAAATATTGGAAATATGCACTTCTATTACTTGTGTTGTAATGGCTGCAATGGCATCACCAATTGAAACTGACGTATGCGTGTAGCCGCCGGGGTTAATGATGATGCCATCGAAACTAAATCCTACCCTTTGAATTTCATTGATGAGTTCACCTTCAATATTGCTTTGAAAAAAAGAAAATTGAACGGAAGGAAATTTATCATTTAATTTTTGGAAGTACAGATCAAATGATTCAGCACCATAAATATCGGTTTCCCTTTTACCAAGAAGATTAAGATTAGGGCCATTGATAATTGCAATCTTCATTGAGCTTTATGTTTAATTATATGCCATTGAATATTGAATGTTGTACGTTGAATATTTGATTTTAATTGAAGACCTGGCTCATCAGAAATTTTGTAAAAAATGTTCAATATTCAACTTCCAATATTCAAGGTTCATCTGTAACTTTAAATATTCGTGATCATTGTGATAAACTCATCAAACAAGTACCTGCTATCATGCGGGCCCGGTGTAGCTTCTGGATGATACTGCACAGAAAATGCTTTTTTATTCTTCACCCTGATCCCTTCAATGCTATTGTCGTTTAAATTGACATGTGTTATTTCAATATTGCTATTTGCTTTCACTGCTTCGGGATCAATTCCAAAACCATGATTCTGTGTTGTTATTTCTGCTTTACCGGTGATGATATTTTTTACAGGATGGTTCAATCCCCGGTGGCCATGATGCATTTTAAATGTAGGAATGTCATTTGCCAGTGCAAGCAACTGGTGGCCGAGACAAATTCCAAAGAGTGGTTTGTTTGAATTAAGTATCTGCTTTACTGTTTTCACAGCATAATCCATTGGCGCCGGGTCTCCTGGGCCGTTACTTATAAAATAACCGGAAGGATTGAATTGCTCGAGCGTATTGAAATCCGTTTTTGCATTGTACACTTTCACGTGCGCACCTCTTTCTACCAGGCAATTCAAAATATTTTTCTTTACTCCAAAATCGAGTACAGCGATCTTTATTTTACTATTGCTATCACCAAGTTCATAAGTTTCATTAGTGCTCACAACGGACGCCAGTTCCAGTCCATCCATTGACGGTACTGCTTTCAACTGTTGTTTTAAAGTTTCTAAATCCATTTCAGTTGTGGATACAATGCAGTTCATTGCCCCCTTCATGCGGATATGTGCAACCAGTGCCCTTGTATCTACAGCATCAATAGCAACAATGTTTTGCTGCTCCAAATACTGCTGCATAGAATCATTTGCCATGAACCTGCTGAATTTTTCTTCCAGGTTGCGTCCAATGACGGCCTTTACCTTTACGCCACTGCTTTCAACATCCGCATCCTTCACTCCATAATTGCCAATATGCGCATTGTTCATGATCAATACCTGTCCATAATAACTTGGGTCAGTAAATACTTCCTGGTAACCTGTCATACCGGTATTGAAACATATTTCACCAGTGGCAATCCCTTTTTTCCCAAAGGCATTGCCATAGATGATTGTTCCGTCTGCGAGGATTAATACTGCTTTGTTGCTGGTTGTTGCCATTTTTATAAAATCGTTTTGCAAAGAAAAGGAATGAATGAATTATTTAAGAATAAAAATATACAGCGCCTCACCCCAACCCCTCTCCGGCACGGAGAAGGGCTTAAAAAAAGCCCCGATAAAATATCGGGGCCATATAATACAATTGATAATTCAATTTATGCTTCTTTTGTTTCCTCTGTGGTTTCCGCAGCATCAGCATCAGCAGCTTTTTTCTTGCCACCTGCACGACGTGTTTTCTTAACCGGTTCTGCAGCAGTAGCTGCTACAATGCCTTTTCCGTAGATCTCATTAAAGTCAACCAATTCGATCATGGCTATCTCTGCGTTATCACCCACACGGGCACCTAACTTGATGATACGTGTATAACCACCCGGGCGTGATGCAACTTTTGGTGCAACAACAGTGAACAATTCTTTCACAGCTGCTTTATCATTCAGATAGCTGAACACGATACGGTGATTGTGCATGATCACTTCTTTGGAAGAAGTTGCTTTTGTTTTGGTGATGATTGGTTCAATGTATGTACGCAAAGCTTTTGCTTTGGCCAAAGTGGTAGTGATCCTTTTGTAAGTGATCAACTGGCAGCCAAGGTTCATCAACAATGCTTTCCTGTGAGAAGCCGTTCTGCTTAAATTGTTCTTTTTGTTACCGTGATTCATGACGTTGTTTGTTTTTACACTGTACCGTGTCAGGAATTACAGTGTTTGTTTATAAATAATTTAGTGATTTGGTAATTTGATGATGAAACGCACTCTAAAATTAACTAATTATCAAATCATCAAATCATCAAATTGATTACTCGTCGTCTAATTTCAACTTGCTCAGGTCCATTCCGAAACTAAGGCCTCTTTCATGCAACACCTGGTCAATTTCACTCAAAGATTTTTGTCCAAAGTTCCTGAACTTCATAAGGTCTTCCTGCTCGTATTGAACAAGTTCGCTCAATGAATTGATCTTGGCAGCTTTCAGGCAGTTGAACGCACGTACAGAAAGATCAAGGTCTTCAAGCGGTGTTTTCAACATCTTGCGAAGTTGCAAAGTTTGTTCGTCAACAAGGTCTTCTTTCTTATCTTCTTTAGTATCAAAAGTGATATTCTCATCAGTGATGATCATCAAATGCTGTATAAGAATACGGCTTGCCTGTTTTACGGCTTCTTCCGGATGAATCGTACCGTCGGTAACAACGTCCATGATCAGTTTTTCAAAATCTGTGCGCTGTTCTACCCTTGTATTTTCAATCAAATACTTTACGTTTTTGATTGGAGTGTAAATAGCATCAACAGGAATATATCCAAAATGAGAACTCTTTTCTTTATGATCTTCTGCCGGAACATAACCACGGCCACGGCCAATCGTTATTTCAATATCAAGTTTTGCACTGCTATCCATGGTACAGATAAGCAGATCCGGATTCATTACTTCAAAAGCTGGTGAAGCTTCGCCAATGTTGCCGGCGGTGAATTCAGTTTTGTTCTTAATAGAAAGTGTAACCTTTTCAGTATTTACTTCATGATCAACTTTCGCTTTAAAACGAACCTGCTTAAGATTCAGGATTATTTCGGTTACGTCTTCTGTAATACCTTTTAATGTTGCAAATTCATGATCTGCACCCGCAATATTGATTCCCACAATCGCATAACCCTCTAAAGAGTTAAGCAATACCCTGCGTAAAGCGTTACCAATAGTTACACCATATCCAGGTTCAAGCGGACGAAATTCGAATTGCGCTTCAAAGTCATTTGCTTTCTGAAGAACAATCTTATCGGGTTTAACAAAATTAAAAATGGCCATTTTTATTTTTTTGTTTAATTGTTTAAAATTTTTTGTGACAGGCTTCTGTAACTCTACCCATCATCGTTGTGTCACTCACTTGTGCTTTCTCAGCTGTATGCAGCTCTAATTAGAGACTTCGAAAGTCCTTCCTTCGGGAAGGATTTAGGATGGGCTCTTACTTACTATACAATTCCACAATCAACTGCTCCTTAATATTCTCAGGAACACTTTCCCTTTCAGGATAAGCAACGAAAGTTCCTTTTGAGTTTGCTTCGCTCCAATCAAGCCAGTTGAATTTAGCATTTTTTCCGCGAAGGTTACCCGTGATAGAAGCATTTGCACCACTCTTATTCTTCAAACCAATTACGTCACCTGGCTGGCAGCTATAAGAAGGAATATTTAAGATCTCACCATTAACAGTGATATGTTTATGGCTAACCAATTGACGTGCACCCTGGCGGCTTGGTGATATTCCTAACCTGTAAACTGTATTGTCTAAACGTGCTTCCAATAATTTGATAAGGTTTTCACCAGTTACGCCTTTTTTACGGGCAGCTTCATCAAATGTTTTGCGGAATTGTTTTTCCAGCAAACCATAAGTGTATTTTGCCTTTTGCTTTTCTTTTAACTGTAAGCCATACTCGCTAAGTGTCTTACGCTTTTTAGTAGCGCCATGCTGACCCGGAGGGTTGCTGTTTTTTGTTAACCACTTACCGTTGCCTGTGATAGGCTCTCCAAACCTGCGGGAGATCTTTGTTTTGGGCCCTGTATAACGTGCCATAATTGTATAGTTGGTCTTTTAGTGACGATGGATCATCAAAAGACCTTTTAAAATCGATGATACACCCGTTAATAATTATTTTGAATGTTGAATTTTAAATGGAACAATCATTCAACATTTAAAATTCAACACTCAAAATATTTTATACTCTGCGTTTTTTCGGAGGACGACAACCATTATGTGGTAATGGAGTAACATCCTTAATGGTTACCACTTCCAAACCATTTTGTGATAAAGAACGGATAGCACCTTCACGGCCACTTCCTGGTCCTTTTACAAATACATCAACTTTTTTTAACCCTGCATCCAATGCCACTTTTGCTGCATCAGCACCCGCCATCTGGGCTGCATATGGAGTGTTTTTTTTGCTTCCTTTGAAACCCATCTTACCTGCAGATGACCATGAAATAACCTGGCCATTCTTGTTGGTTAAACTGATGATGATGTTGTTGAAGCTAGCTACGATATGAGCATCTCCGTGGTTATCTACTTTTACAACTCGTTTTTTCGACGCTGCTTTTGCGCTTTGGACTTTTGAAGCCTGTGCTTTTGCCATGATTAATTAAATAGGTAATCGTTTAAAATTATTTTCCCAATGATGATCGGGACCTGAACCAACCCTCCTGCTGACTTCCGCTATCCGGCGTTGATTCAAAAAGATCAAGTCATATAAAGCCATCAGCCCATAGCTGTGGGCTATGAGCTGATATCAATTATTTTTTAGCAACTTTCTTCTTACCGGCAACCGTCTTACGCTTACCTTTTCTTGTACGGCTGTTGGTACGTGTACGTTGACCACGAACAGGTAATCCCTTACGATGACGCAATCCACGGTAACAAGCGATATCAAGTAAACGTTTAATGTTCAATTGAGTTTCACTACGCAAAGCACCTTCCGTTTTAAATTCACTATTAATTACATTACGAATGGCCGTTTGCTCATCATCATTCCACTGATTCACTTTTTTATTCACATCAATTCCTGCTTTTGCCAGAATGTATTTTGCAGTTGAACGTCCAATACCATAGATATAGGTAAGACCAATTTCACCCCTTTTGTTTTTTGGTATATCAATACCGGCAATACGTGCCATAGAAATTTTTAATTTTGAATTTTGAATTTTGAATTACTATTAACCCTGTTTTTGCTTAAAACGTGGATTCTTTTTGTTGATCACATACAGCCTTCCTTTTCTCCTCACGATCTTGCAATCCACGCTGCGTTTTTTAATTGAAGCTCTAACCTTCATTTTGTTTGGTTTTTATCTATTTGCTAATAGCTACCAGCTTAAAGCTAATAGCTTGTGATTTATTTATACCTAAAAATGATCCTTCCCCTTGTGAGGTCATAAGGGCTCATCTCTACCCCAACTTTATCTCCCGGCAAAATACGGATATAATGCATGCGCATTTTTCCGGAAATTGTTGCCAGAATTTCGTGGCCATTTTCTAACTTCACCTTGAACATAGCATTACTCAGCGCTTCTACTATTGTTCCGTCTTGTTTAATGAGTGCCTGTTTAGCCATAAATTTGGGAGCGCAAAGATAAGAGGAAATATTTAATTATTAACCAAATAATACTGATATTACACAATAAAACTTAAACTTTATATGAAAAAAACAATTTTTGCCCTATTTTCCATCTGTGTGCTGGCCATTTCCTGCGGGAAAGATGATCCCGATCCCGTTTCACCCATTGCTTCAAAGCCTTACTCAAATACCAACGACGGTTCAAACTGGATCTACGAGGTGAAAACCCTTAATACCACAACTTCGGCAACCGACACCACCTATGATACCAGCCGGGTTGTTGCCGGGGATACGGTTATCAATTCAAAAAACTATAGGAAGATCGATCATTATAATGGAGCCTCCAGATCCTATACGAATGTGACAGGTAATGATTATTACCAGTTTCAGAACGTTGCCCTCCTCGATACATCCGTCGAAGCACTTTATCTAAAAGACAATGCCAACGTTGGTGACAACTGGCAACAGGACCTAACCGTAGATCCGGGACTTGGGGTACCAATCCCATTCACCTTAAAATATACCATTCTTGAAAAAGGAGTTAGCAGAACTGTTTATGGAATCACTTATAATGATGTTATAACAGTTAAAACGGAGGTCAGCAGTTCAGCATTGCCCGGCGCAATTACATCCGACATCCGGAATTATTATGCAAGGGATATTGGCCTGATCGAATCTTACTATGATATCAATGTTACTTCACCGGTTGCAACCCATGTTCACAATGAATCCTTATTAAAATATGCTGATCCAAGGTGATTTTTCAATAAGTAGATAATACTCAAATCAAAATCCCCCGTAGAACACGGGGGATTTTAATAATATTTTGTTTAAGCAGATCAATTCAAAACAGTCACCTCGGTTCTCCTGTTCTGCGCCCTGCCATCTTCTGACTTGTTATCAGCAATAGGAACTGTCATTCCATAACCCTTGGCTGTAACACGTGCAGGATCTATTCCTTTTGTTAGCAGGTATGCCCTAACTGTATTCGCCCTGTCCATGGATAAAGTTAAATTAGCAGCAGGTTTGCCTACATTATCGGTATGGCCACCAACTTCAATCTTTTCGTCATCTTTTCTCACCAGGTAAGCAACCAACTCATCGAGTACAGAAAAAGATTCAGGTTGTAACGTTGCTTTGCCAGTTTCAAAATTGCAATTCTCCAATACAAAGGTTTTGGCAGGTTGGAATTGAATATCTACTTTAAATGGCTTCTTATAATACTGGTTGCCCGTCGTGGCCGCGATATCCAACACATTATAGCTCGTTGAGTCCTTAAATCCAAGTATAAATATCTCGTATTTAGCACCGGCTGGCAGCCGAACAGAAAATTTTCCCGAATCATTGGTAAGCCCCTGGTACTCTTTTTCGTTCACACTACTTCTAAAAACAATGATCTCACCATTAAGCATATTATTTTTAAAATCAGATACTGTGACATCTACCTGGGCATCCTTCGGAATCGCTCCATTTTGTACCTGGCCAAACGACAACACAGGAATAACGAATAAAAACAGGAAAAAGAAAAGATTGTGTTTCATTTTAGAGATTTAAGTGGGATAAAGATATTACAATTTATCACTTTCATAGCCTTAAAAAAGGAGGATCAAATTTAAATAATCAATATTTGATTGGCGGATATTGACATCAGACAGATGCCGCTGCTGGCTTTTTGTGATTGCCGATTACCAGATTGCCGATTGCCGATTCCATCATCACTCATGTTTCTATAACTTTTGCTGAAGCCTGGTAACCATTTCTTCTTTCCAGCCTTTAAAATCTCCTTTTACAATATGCTCTCTCGCCTGCTTAACCAGCCATAAATAAAATGCAAGATTATGTACGCTTGCAATCGTAAGACCAAGGTATTCCTTCGATTTCATCAAATGCCTTAAGTATGCTTTGCTGTAAAAATTACTTAGTTCACAGTCTATCCCGTCATCGATCACAGAAAAATCTTTTTCCCATTTTTTATTATCAATATTAATAATGCCTTTGGAAGTAAAAAGCATGGCATTGCGGCCATTGCGGGTTGGCATCACGCAGTCAAACATATCCACACCCATTGAAATACATTCAAGAATATTCCATGGAGTACCAACACCCATTAAATAACGTGGCTTTTCACCGGGTAGATGATCGCAACAGAGTTCACATATCTCGTACATGGTTTCAATTGGTTCGCCAACGCTAAGGCCACCGATAGCATTGCCCGTAGCATTTTTGGAAGCAACGTATTCGCAGCTGAATTTTCTCAGGTCATGATGAACACCGCCCTGCGCTATAGGAAACAAATTTTGTGTGTAGCCATACTTAGGAAGGGTTTCATTAAAGCGGCTAAAACACCTGTCGAGCCAACGATGCGTAAGTTCCATGGATGTTTTTGCATAGTTGTACGCACTCCCTCCAGGCGGGCATTCGTCAAAAGCCATCATGATATCCCCGCCGATGCTTCGTTGAGTATCCATCACCGTTTCCGGTGTAAATAAATGTTTGCTTCCATCGATATGCGATTGGAACATCACCCCTTCTTCATTTATTTTTCTAGTTCCCGACAAAGAAAAAACCTGGTAGCCGCCACTGTCAGTAAGGATAGGCATATCCCAACCATTGAATTTGTGAAGGCCGCCAACCGCTTCCAAAACTTCCAGCCCGGGCCTTAAGTAAAGATGATAAGTATTGCCAAGTATGATCTGTGCCTGGACCTCTTTTTTTAATTGCTGCTGGGTAACTGCTTTTACGGTACCTGCAGTACCCACCGGCATGAAGATGGGCGTCATGATCTCTCCATGATCTGTGGTTATTTTACCGGCCCTTGCTTTTGTAGCTGTATCCGTTTTCTCAATTTGAAAATCCAATGACGCCATATGTTGATTTAATTACGATTTTTCATCTCCCTTCAGCTCTCATATTTTGCTTGATAACTTCCGTATAATCAAGAACAAAATTTAGAGTAGAAAATCAAGTATCTATAAATGGTTGCAAATATAATTTTAATAATGTCTTTTCGGAGCACAACATTTATCAGGCATCGGTGCATTGTTTCATAATAACCGATGTTACGCACGCGGACCTTGATAATTCCTACTCACAATTCATAATTCAATCCTATTTTTGCGGCAATGACTTTATCAAAATTATTACTGCACTGGCAGTTGATCGTTTTTGTTGCATTTTGCACAATTACTTTTATACAACTATTTTATTTTTTATTTTTCTTTTCAAGACTCAGTTTCTATAAAGTAAAACCAACGGCTGGTTCTCAAACCCAGGCAGTAAGTGTGGTGATATGTGCAAGGGACGAAGCAAAAAACCTCACTGAAAACCTACCCGCTGTTTTGACACAGGAATTTAACGGCACTCATGAAGTGGTACTGGTTGATGATAATTCATTTGATGAAACAAAATATATTTTATCAGACTTTAAAAAAATACATAAGCAATTAGAAGTAGTTGGACTGACACAGGAAGCAAAAATGATCCCCGGTAAAAAATTTCCTTTAAGCATTGGAATAAAATCGGCCAAACATGAGATCCTTTTATTAACGGACTCTGATTGTGTGCCTGCCAGCCAGCATTGGATCAACAGTATGCAAAATACATATACTGATAATACCGAGATCGTGCTTGGCTATGGGAGCTATGAAAAGAACAGTAGCTTGTTAAATAAATTGATCCGTTGGGAAACATTTCATTCTGCCATGCAGTATTTTAGTTATGCACTTGCGGGAGTGCCTTACATGGGCGTGGGAAGAAATCTTAGTTACAAAAAAACAGTGTTCTTTCGTCATAAAGGATTTGCGACGCATAATAATATTCCCGGTGGTGATGATGACCTTTTCATCAATACAGCCGCAACAAAAAAAAACACAAAGATCAATATAGATAAGGATAGTTTTACGGTCAGCAAACCGGCGGCTACATGGAAACAATGGACCACGCAAAAAAAACGGCATTATACAACCGGTAAATATTACAAGCCATTTCATAAATTCCTGCTCGGTTTATATGCATTGTCTCATTTTTTATTTTATCCATTGTTAATCGCCGCATGTATATTTTATAACTGGCAATATGCGTTGATGATTTTTGCTGCAAGATTACTTATACAGGCGATTGTTTATGGAAAATGTTTGCAAAAGCTTGGTGAAAAAGACCTCTTCCCCATGTTTTTATTCTTTGACCTGTGGATGTTTTTTTATTATTTCATATTTGCGCCTGCCCTGGTCAGGAAACCAAAACCAACGTGGAAGTAAGGAATGATAAATTTTGAATGCTGCATTATGAATTGAATTCACGTAGGCGAATTAACCAGTGAATCAGAGGCAATAACTGTATCGGGCTTTTGTCGTGGTTGATGTCGCGGTGGTTCGTGTCTGAGCCAATCACTAAAAAAAACTACAATTATTTTTTAATGGAAATTTTACAAAAATATTTTACTGAATTTACAACAGCACAAACTGTACAATTTGCCGCCCTGAAAGAATTATATACCGAATGGAATGAAAAAATAAACGTGATCAGCAGGAAAGATATTGACAATTTTTATTTGCATCATGTGCTTCACTCTTTAACCATCGCAGCAAAATTCAGTTTTGAAAAAAACATGCAGGTAATGGATCTCGGAGCCGGCGGAGGTTTCCCGGGCATCCCACTGGCTATTTTTTTCCCTGAAGTTGAATTTCACCTTGTAGACAGTATCAATAAAAAATTATCGGTTGTAAAAGAAATTTCCAATGCTATTGGGTTGAAAAATGTGACAACACAACATAGCCGTGCTGAAGAAATAAAGAACAGGCAGTTTGATGTTGTTGTTTCTAGAGCCGTTGCGCCACTAAAAGACCTCTGGTTTTGGAGCAAGCCACTGCTCCGAAAAAATAAAAACCTTGCTGAAGATAATGCCAACGGCCTTGTATGTTTAAAAGGCGGTGATCTTTCAAAAGAAATATTTGAGAGCGGGTGTAAACCTTTTGTTTGGGAAGTAGATAAAATTTTTGATGAGGAATATTTTAGACAGAAATATTTGTTGTACCAGAGGAAGAATTAGGAATAAGAGGTATCTTGCGGAATTGAAGAGTTTCAAAATTCAAAATTCAAAATTCAAAATTCAAAATTCAAAATTCAAAATTCAAAATTCAAAATTCAAAATTCAAAATTCAAAATTCAAAATTCAA
>JBDSBG010000151.1:0-19895 GCA_039921685.1 Ferruginibacter sp. | reverse complement strand
GAAAAAAACAGTGAAACATTATCTACTATTGATGAAACACTTGGCGGGCTCCGTGTTATCAAGGCTTTCAATGTTGAACAAAAATTGAAAACAAAATTCAACGGGATCAGTGATGATCTTTTACATGCAAGGAACCAGATTGGTTTTAAAAGAGATCTTGCTTCTCCTATGAGCGAAATTATGGGCGTATCCATTTTTGCGGGTATTCTTTGGTTTGGTGGCAGCCAGATACTTAAAGGCGGCATTGATATGAATGGAGCCTTATTCCTTACTTATATGGGATTGTTCTACAACATTATTGATCCGGCAAAATCCATTTCAACGGCCTTCAGTAACATGCAAAAAGGTTCTGCAGCAATCGAAAGGATTGAACAGGTATTGAAAGCACCTGTGACTGTAGATGATAATCCCAATGGAAAACAAATTGAATCTTTCAGCAACAGCATCGAATTTAAGAATGTAAGTTTCATGTATGAGGATGTAACCATATTAAAGAACATCAATTTAAAAATTGAAAAAGGAAAAACGGTTGCATTGGTTGGAAGCAGTGGTGCAGGTAAATCAACGCTCGCTGATCTTGTGCCAAGGTTTCATGACGTAAGTGGCGGTGAGATCCTTGTTGACGGAATCAATATCAAAGATTATTCTTTGCATTCGCTGAGAAAACTGATAAGTATTGTTACACAGGAACCGATTCTTTTTAATAACAGCATTGCAAATAATATTGCGTTGGGAATGGATAATGCCGGCAAAGACGAAATCATTGAAGCTGCAAAAATTGCCAATGCGCATTCATTTATTGAGAAGAAAGAAGAAGGTTATGATACCAATATCGGTGACCGGGGTACGAAGTTGAGTGGGGGAGAACGTCAACGGTTAACCATTGCAAGGGCAGTATTAAAAAATCCGCCGATACTTATTTTGGATGAAGCAACTTCATCATTGGATACAGAAAGTGAGAGGTTGGTACAGGATGCCATTAATAATTTAATGAGCAATCGTACTTCCATTGTAATCGCACATCGCCTGAGTACAATTCGCAATGCAAATGAGATCATTGTTTTACAAAAAGGAGAAATTGTAGAAAGGGGAACACATGACGGGCTTATTAGCCAGAATGGATTTTATAAAAGGCTTGTGGATATGCAGGAGGTAAGATGAGTTGTAAGTTGTGAATTATGAAAGGATTTTTATTTTCGAATGTTCTTCTATAACTGTTGTTTCATGTAGTTCAAACTCCTGAATACAACACTGATAACTGGGATGAAAATGATGTTAGATATTACTGGTATCAGTAGCGCCGGGTATTGAACTTACTTTCTTTTCCCTTATTTTTTAATCCAGCACTTCATAAACTGTCATCAGATTTGCTTTATTTTTCAAACCCACTTCACCAACTTTACTGCAATTGAAAGACTCCTTTACTTTTTCGTATGCTGTTTCGTTGATCAGGATTTGTCCCGCTTTAGCCGCCGACTGCAGGCGTTGGGCCGTATTCACCACATCGCCAATAACGGTATAGTCTAACCGCTTTAAGGTAGCTGAACCGATATTACCCGAGATCATCTCGCCGGTATTGATCCCGATGGACACTTTTGGTGTGAACGACAGATGGTCGGGATCAGCAGGCATTTCTTCTATCTTAGATCTTACAGCCAGGCATGCATCAATCGCCTTATCAAGATGATAAGGGCCACGAAATACTGCCATGATCGCATCACCGATAAATTTATCAATATAACCGCCCTGTGCGATGATCTCTTTCACCATCACATCAAAATAATTATTCAGCAGTTTTACAACGGTATCGGCCGGCGCAGTTTCACTGATGGAAGTGAAGCTGCAGATGTCCAAAAATACCACTGTACCTTCAACAGTTTCATTGGCCATTAATGAAGATTCAAATTCGCGGCTACCCATGAAGTTTAGTACCGTTTCATCCACGTACATTTTCAGGATATTGTTTTCTTTGATGGCTTTGAGTGTAGCACGAAGCTGTATAACGTGCTTGATCGTCTTTTCCATTGTGAGGGAAAGATCCTCGAAATTGATCGGTTTGGTAATAAAATCGAAAGCACCACGGTTCATGGCTGTACGTATATTATCCATATCGCCGTATGCCGATACGATCACAGATTTTATCAGGGGGCTTGATTCACCTAACCTGCTCAACAATGTTAAACCATCCATTTCGGGCATATTGATATCGCTCAGTACAATATCCACATCGGGGTGCTGCTGGATTTTTTCAAGGGCATCATTTCCATTAATTGCAAAAATGAATTCATATTGCTGTTCTCTTATTTTTTGGCGGAATTTCTGTTTGATGAGCATTTCCAGGTCCGCCTCATCATCGGCCACTAAGATTTTTGCCATCAGCTTATTGTTTTAAGTTTTTCTTTTAAGAGAGTAAAGTCAACCGGTTTGGTTAAAAAATCGTCTGCTCCTAATTCTTTGGCTATGTTATAATTTTCAGCATCGCCATAAGCAGTGATCATCATTACAACAGGTGGGGGCTTGAGGTATTTGTGTTTGATATGCCCCAAAAGGTCGAGGCCGCTCATTCCCGGCATGTTGATGTCAGATAAAATTAGTACGGCTTCATGTTCGTGACTGTTTAAATAGGTGAGGGCTTCTTCACCCGAAAATGCAAACACAAATTGAATTTCATTGTTCCTGATCTCTTTGCGGAACCTTTGCTCAAAAAGTACCTGTACATCTGTTTCGTCATCAACTACTAATATTTTCATTTGTTGCTCAAATTTTATTTATGTAACATTCAATGAATATAAGCTAAACCATTAAATTAATTATAAAAGTGGTGCCTTCGCCCTCTTTTGTTTCCACTTTCAATTCACCGCCGTGGCCTTTTTTAATAATGTCGTAGCTCATGCTCAGGCCCAGGCCTGTACCCTGGCCGCTGGGTTTTGTAGTGAAAAGGGGTTGGAATATTTTATCCAGTATTTTTTTAGGGATACCGTTCCCATTATCGGTTACCGTTATTTGGGCCCCCCAACCCCCCGAAGGGGGGCTTAGCCTCCGGGTTGTTACAGTAACCATTGGTTCATACAGTTCATTTATTAAAGTGCCAGTTTCCCTCCCGATTTTTTCGGGAGGGGTTAGGGGGCCACTTTGTTTTTTCTATTCAGTTACTGCATAAAAAGCATTCGTTATTAAATTCAAAATAACCCTTCCAACATCCTGTGGAATGATACTGATCTGGCCAATGCTTGCATCGTAGTCTGTTTTTAATGTTGCATTAAATGTTTTGTCCTTTGCACGCAACCCATGATACGCAAGCCGCAAGTATTCGTCTGCCAATGCATTGATGTCGGTGGGTTCTTTTTGGCCCGTGCTGCTCCGACTGTGTTGCAACATTCCTTTTACGATGGCATCGGCACGCTTGCCGTGATGATTTATTTTTTCTTCATTTTCTTTAATATCGTTTGCAATCGCTTTAACTTCTGCAAAATTTCCTTTATTAACTTCGTCAATCAATTCTCCTATTAGCTCCGCATTTACTTCTGAGAAATTATTGACAAAATTCAGCGGGTTTTGAATTTCATGGGCGATACCGGCAGTAAGTTCACCCAGGGAAGCCATTTTTTCTGACTGGATCAATTGAGCTTGTGTTACCTGTAGTTCGGTAAGTGCATGCTGAAGATCGTCTTTTTGTTTTGTAAGTTCAGCGGTTCGTTCTGCAACTTCTCCTTCCAACTCTACTTTCCTTATTGCGATTGCTTTGTTGAGTTTATCTTCCTGTTCTTTTTTGATGCGTTCTTTTTCTGCAATTTTATTTTGCCTGTTCTGGCTGAATAAAATTGCTATCATCCAAATAAAGCTGAGCAGGTCGGCGGTATCAAAGTAATTTTCCCATTTGTCAAAAAAGTCTCTCTTGACCAACTCCGTTAGATTCGTAAGAATTGAAATAATGATATATGGAAGGAATGCCCAGACAAACATTCGTGAAACTTTTAATTGCTCCTGTTTAAGAGAGAAGAGAATAATTGCCAGCAGGAATGCATCCCAAACCCATTTAATGACAGGTGAAAGCGAAAAGCTTCCTTCAACAACTATGAGAATAATTGAAAAGAAAAAGCAGTATTGATATATTCGCTCCAATTGGGGAAGCTGGTTCAACCTGGCCTGCTTACGCAGCCTTTGAGTAAGGGCTATCGCAATTATGAATGGAGCAGCGGAAAAGGACATGATGGTTGTTTATTTAGATATAAAACTACAAGGTTATCGCAAACTGTGCAAACCTGCGTTTTTTGTTTTGCTTTCAATTGCGTTTTAGGCCGAAGGATGGCAGGCGAATCAGTTATCATTGTTTATCTGGTGGCAACAGTATTGAAAATATTGTGCTTTGTCCTTCATTTGTTTCCACTTTCAACTCTCCGCCATGTCCTTTTGTAATGATATCATAACTCAAAGATAAACCTAACCCTGTTCCCTGGCCGGTTGGTTTGGTAGTGAAGAATGGTTGAAATATTTTTTCTTTGACGGAAGATGGAATTCCATTTCCATTATCGGTCACCGTTATTTCGGCCCCCCAACCCCCCGAAGCGGGGCTTAGCCTCCGTGTTGTTACAGTAACGATTGGTTCATACACTTCATTTGTTGAAGAGCTGGTTTCCCCTTCGGAGGTTAGGAGGCTTTTTTGTTTCTTCTTTTCTGCAACCGCATAAAAAGCATTGTTCAATAAATTCAACATTACTCTTCCAAAGTCTTGTGGTATGATATTTATTTTTCCGATGGATGGATCAAAATCTGTTTTTAGGGTTGCGTTGAATGATTTATCTTTTGCTCTAAGTCCGTGATAAGAGAGGCGTAAATATTCATCAGACAATGCATTGATGTCTGTTGGTTCTTTTATTCCGCTGCTGCTGCGGCTGTGTTGCAACATCCCTTTTACAATTGCATCTGCACGTTTGCCGTGAAAGTTTATTTTCTCTTCATTGCCTTTGATATCTTTTGCGATTGTTTTTACTTCTGATATATTTCCTTTATCAACTTCTTCACCCAATTCGGCTATCAACTCTGTGTTTACTTCCGAAAAATTATTTACAAAATTCAACGGGTTTTGTATTTCATGGGCAATGCCTGCAGTGAGTTCTCCGAGGGAAGCCATTTTTTCTGACTGAATCAATTGTTGTTGGGTTGATTTCAATTCCATCAAAGTATTTTCAAGTATGTTTTTTTGTTCCTGCAGGCTTGTATTGGCTTTTTGTTTTTGCCGGTTATTCCTATAAAGAAGAAAGGCGATAATACTCAGGATCAACAAACCGGCAAGTAGCCCGTACACCCTGATTTGATTTTTAAAGTTGAGTTTTTCATTTTCCAATTCCTGCAAACGGGATTGTTCCCTTGCTACAATGCCCTGCACCTGTTTTGTTTTATCAGTGCTAAAAAGCGAGTCCTTAATAATGACTGCTAACTGAAGATATTTGTATGCACTGTCGGGCTTTGATGT
Source organism: Ferruginibacter sp. (assembly GCA_039921685.1). Taxonomy (GTDB): domain Bacteria; phylum Bacteroidota; class Bacteroidia; order Chitinophagales; family Chitinophagaceae; genus Ferruginibacter. Next base: position 14,422 of record JBDSBG010000151.1, on the reverse strand, counting down.
GCGATCGAAAGCCTGTACAAGATATTCATAAGCTCTTAGCAATTGGTCCTTGTAGCCCATCATCTTCGAGATATCTATTGCTCTCCACGCATAATACTTCGAACTGTCGTAATGATTTGTTTCCAGGAAGATCTGTGAAAAATCATTCAATGTCCAAACCAGTCCCAGGTCCCCGTACACTTTGTTATTGGCAGCATATTTCAATGCATACCTGCAATAGATAAGTGCCGAGTCATATTGCTTATCAGAAATAAATGCCTCTGCCATTGTGCCCAAAACACCAGATAATGCATAAGCATCGCCTGTTTTGTTTGCATATGCAATAGATTGGCGGGCATATAACAATGCAGAATCAGGTATGTGTTTTTGTGAATACGATGTTGAAATATTATTCGTAATGCTGGAAAGAATGGAGGGGTTATTGAGCTCTTTTGCAATTACCAATGCTTTCTTCCCAAATAAAACATCTTTTTCTTTATCACCCGCATAATAATATCCTGAGCTTAATTGCCTGTATGCAGCTAGAATCCCTTCCTTGTCTTCCTGTTGCTCAAACCTGTTACTGATCTCAAGCGTAGAAGCCAGGGATGTAACATAGTCTCCTTTTTTTGACAACTGATCATTTATCATCAGTTGAATCAGGTCCTGGCTCCTCGTATCTTTTACTGATTTCAAAAAATCGATGAGCATGGCTGTTTTTTGAAGGAATGACGTATCATTCCGGAGGTTATCTAAATAATTATAAAGGGGGTGCAGTTTTTCCCGGTTTGCTTTTGCAGATTTATATTGAAGGATTACGCTATCCGGTACTGCTTGTGCAGAACATCGAAAAAACATAGCCAATATTACTGTCAAAAATAAAAGCTGTCTTCTAACATTATACATGGCTGATGGGAAATTGAATGATAAATGTTGTTCCTTCGCCTTCCTTCGTTTCAACTTTTATATCACCGCCGTGCGCCCTGATAATATCATACGATAATGATAAACCCAGTCCTGTACCCTGGCCGGTTGGTTTGGTGGTGAAGAATGGTTGGAATATTTTATCTTTAACTGAAGATGGAATTCCGTTTCCATTATCGGTCACCGTTATTTCGGCCCGCCAACCCCCCGAAGGGGGGCTAAGCCTCCGTGTTGTTACAGTAACTGTTGGTTCATACGCTACATTAATTGAAGCGAGAGTTCCCCCTTCGGGGGTTAGGGGGCTTTTTAATTTCTTTTTTTCATCTACTGCATAAAAAGCATTGTTCAATAAATTCAATATCACTCTTCCAAAATCCTGCGGTATGATATTTATTTTTCCAATTGAATTATCAAAATCGGTTTTGATCGTAGCATTAAATGATTTGTCTTTTGAACGCAAACCATGATAACTCAATCTTACATATTCATCACACATAGCATTGATATCTGTAAATTCTTTTATCCCATTGCTGCTTCTTGAATGCTGCAACATTCCTTTTACAATTGCATCTGCACGTTTTCCGTGATGATTTATTTTTTGTTCGTTCTCTTTAATATCGTTTGCAATCGCTTTAACTTCTGCAAAATTTCCTTTATTAACTTCGTCAATCAATTCTCCTATTAGCTCCGCATTTACTTCTGAAAAATTATTTACAAAGTTCAACGGGTTTTGAATTTCATGTGCAATGCCTGCGGTGAGTTCACCAAGGCTTGCCATTTTTTCAGATTGGATAAGTTGGGTCTGGGTTGATTTTAAATTTGCCAGTGTTTTTTCTAAAACTTTATTTGCTTTTTGTTTTTGGCGGTTGTTACGATAGAGAAAAAATGCGATTATGGAAAACATAGCTATGCCCGCCAGTAGTGAATAAGTTCTTATTTTATTTCTAAACTGTAATTTTTCCTGTTCAATTGCCTGCAAGCGGTTTTGCTCACGGATATTAATAGCCTGTACCTGCTTTGCCTTATCGGAACTATAAATGGAATCCTTTGTGGTAACTGCCAGCCTGAAATATTTAAAGGAACTATCTATAGGGCCTGTTTTTTCATATGCCAGGTATAAATTCTGATATCCCCTTTGCAAATGACGCTTAAATCCTATTTTACGGGAAAGGTCAGCGGCCTGTTTTGCATAAAATTTTGCGCTGTCAGGTATATTTTTTGCCAGGTAGATCTCGGAAAAGTCATTCATTATATAACAGGCATCCATAGCGCTTACGCTAAGTGCAACCTGTAAACTTTCTCTTGAATATGGAATCGCTTCGTCGTATTTTTTTTGTACAATATACGATTCACCCAATGTGCTCACCGATCTGCACAGAAGTATAGGAGAATTTATTTTTCTTGCAATTGCTACAGCTTTTTGAGCAAAGACGAAACCAGAATCGATAAATCCATATTCTGAATAATCCGAACTTAAATTATTATAAGCAATACCAAGTTCGTACTCATCATTTAACCCAAGACATTGCTCCAATGTTTTTTTATCATAGTAAATTGTTTTTTCTTCATCCCCAGCTGCATAATAGGCGTAGCTAAAATGTTTGTTTACAGCCATTATTCCATACTTATCTTTTCGTTGTTCAAACCTTGTCATCAATGGGAACAGGTTATTAAGCGCTTCTGAATAATCGCTTATCCTGGCCAATTCCCGGCATATGCCCAACTGTACATAGTCTTGCATTTCCAGGTCATTCGTTTCATTAAAATAATCCTTTAATATCAGGCATGTTGAAAGATATGTTTCTTCGCTGAATCTTGAATCCAGGTATCTTGTTATCAATCTTCCTTTTTCTGAACTTGTTTTTGCAGCATTAAACACCGTCTTTAAACTATCTGGTAAGGGTTGCGTAAAAACTAATGTGTAAATAGAAATGCAGCAAATCAATAAAATGATTCGTTTCATGTTAAGTATGCTAACCTGGTAATTGAATGATGAATGTTGTTCCTTCGCCTTCCTTTGTTTCCACTTTCAATTCTCCATTATGTCCTTTGGTGATAATATCATAGCTCAATGATAAACCCAATCCTGTTCCCTGGCCAGTTGGTTTGGTGGTGAAGAATGGTTGGAATATTTTGTCTTTAACTGAAGATGGAATTCCGTTTCCATTATCGGTCACCGTTATTTCGGCCCCCCAACCCCCCGAAGGGGGGCTTAGCCTCCGTGTTGTTACAGTAACGATTGGTTCATACACTTCATTTGTTGAAGAGCTGGTTCCGCCTTCGGGGGGTAGGCGGTTTTTTTGTTTTTTCTTTTCTGCAACTGCATAAAAAGCATTGTTCAATAAATTCAGCATTACTCTTCCAAAGTCTTGTGGTATGATATTTATTTTTCCGATGGATGGATCAAAATTTGTTTTTAGGGTTGCGTTGAATGATTTATCTTTTGCTCTAAGTCCGTGATAAGAGAGACGTAAATATTCATCACACAATGCATTGATATCTGTTGGTTCTTTTGTGCCATTGCTGCTTCTTGAATGTTGTAGCATTCCTTTTACAATGGCATCGGCACGTTTGCCGTGGTGGTTTATTTTTTCTTCATTATCTATGATGTCATTGGCCAACGCTTTTGCATCTTCAATATTTCCTTTATCAATTTCATCTTTCATCTCAAGCAACAATTCTTTATTTACTTCACTAAAATTGTTAACGAAGTTTAGTGGGTTTTGGATTTCATGGGCGATGCCTGCAGTGAGTTCACCAAGGCTTGCCATTTTTTCTGATTGTATGAGTTGGTTTTGGGTAGCTTTTAAATCAGTATAGGCTTTTTCAATTTCTTTTGCCTGGGCCAACTCTTTTGCCTGCGTTTTTTCTCTTTCCTTTTTGATGATATGGTGCTTCTGGTATTTGTAAATGCCAATTATGGCTACAAAAAGTATGATCCCATATAGTAAGTATGCCCACCATGTTTTCCACCATGGCGGGGTAATAGTAATGGCAATTGATTTTTGAGTAGTAGAACCTTCACTGTTGATGGCTTTAATTTGCAGTATGTATTTGCCATGTGGAACATTGTAGAAAACCACTTTATTTTCTGTGCCGATATTGTGCCATTCATTGTCATAGTTTTCGAGTTTATACAAAAACTTTATGTCTCCGGGGTTCTTGTAATCGAGTGCATTAAATTCAAATGAAAAAGTATTTTGATTGTGTGAAAGTGTTATCGCACCTGTTTTCCATATTGGAGCAGATAGAATTTGGCTTTCACCGCCAATTACATCTCCATTGCTTATTCTAAGATTGGTAAACTGAAGCGTGAAGGTACTGTGGGCATTATCTATTTCTTCCGGAGTAAAGGAGTAGAAACCTTTTTGTCCTCCAAGGAATAGACGCCCGTCTTTTGTTTTAATATTTCTCAAAAAAAGTTCAGTCATGGAATTAATGCCGTGATCGGCATTAAATATTTTTATAGCATTGCGTTGCTTGTTGATACCTACAATAGCCTTATCGGTGCTTACCCATAGTTGGCCAATATTATCTTCAATCAATCCATACACCGGTGATATTCCATCGGGAAAAGCCGGGTCTGTATATTTTTTAAAATGTTTTTTTTGTGTATCAAAGAAGAATAGTCCGTTACTGGCCCCGGCCCACACTTTACCATTTGCATCCGTGTAAACATTGAAAGAGCGGCCACTAATTAAATAACGTGTAAATTTCCCGGTTTTGTTATCAAAATAATTTACTTCGTTATCGGTTCCTATCCATAGATTACCATTAGTATCTTCTGCAAAGCTGTGTGCACTACCGTTACCCAGGCTGCTGCTATCTTTTGAATCGTACTTATAGTTTATACATCTACCTGTTGCAGTGTTCATTTTTGAAATCCCTTTGTGTGTGCCTATCCACAGGTTTTTTTGCCTGTCAAAATACAGGTTATGTACACCATCATCTATAAGGCTGGCAGCATTGGAACTATCATGTTTATAAAGGGTAAATAAACCGGTAGCTAAATTTAATTTTTGTACAGCTGCGTAGTGATGGCCAATCCAGATATTGCCCTCATCATCCCCGATCAAAGCAAATGTACTATTACTGGCAAGGCTGTTTTTGTTTTTGGGATCATGCCTGTATTGCTTTTCAGCACCTGAGCTAAGTTCTCTTCTTAGCAGGCCGCTGTCAGATCCTATCCAGAGTATATTTTTTTCTTCCTCAAAGTAAAATGAAGTTGCGATCGTATTCAGCGGAGTAAAAGGTATGTTGATCTTTGAAAAATTGATGTTGAAAACATTGCCATTATCGTCGCTGATCCAGAACAAACCATCCTTGGTTGTAAAAGCCGCAGTACTGCCATACCCTGTAAAACCATTGAGGGTATCTTTTGCAAAACGCCCTGTTTTATCATCCATTACGGTTCCAAAATGGTTTGTTCTTTTAGTTGCCGGGTCATACATATTGATACCTCCCACGCGGGACCCTATCCATAGTTTACCTTTACTATCTTCATTAATAAAGACAATTCCATTTACAGGTGCTGCAGAAAGAGGAGGACCGCTTAATTTTTCAGGATCCAGGGAATCATAAGGATAATGTGTAAATGTTCCGGTTTCCCTGTTGAAAGTATGCAGCCCATCTCCCATAGTGCCAATCCATAAATTATTCCGGCTGTCTTCAAATATAGTAGTAACATTATTATTGGATATGGTATTGGCGTCGCCAGGGTTATGGAGATAGCGGGTTATTTTTCCGGTAGTTTTATTTAAACTGGCTAAACCGCCAATACCATCTTTTTTTCCTAAAGCAAGATTGCCCCAGCCTATCCAGAGCATTCCATTTTTATCCTGGTGAACAGAATTTATAGCGATGAGTGTGCTGTCGTTGATCAATACAGTTTTCAACCGCTCATCAATGTTGAAGTGAATAAATTTGGCTGTCTTTTTTTCATACTTGTCAAGCCCCCTAACGGTACCGATCCATATGTCTCCCTGGCTGTCTGTTGTGATACAAACTACGGTATCGCATACCAGGCTCTCCGGATTTTTTGGGTCATGAATAAAATGAGTAAACTTATTGGCCACCGCATCAAAGCGGTCGAGCCCGTTAAGGGTTCCCACCCAAATAAATCCGGAAGAATCTGCAGATACTGATAAGGCAGTATTACTAGCCAATGAATTTTTATTCTCGTTATCAGGAACGTAGGATGTTAATTTATTTCCATCGTAACGGTTCAACCCTTTTGCATAGGAAGTAAACCAGATATAGCCCTGGACATCCTGGGTAATGGAGCTGATGGCCTGTAAATTATTCTTTTTTGCATCCAGCACCAGGTTAAAATGTGGTGACTGTGAAAATGCTGTCAGTTTAATTAGTATACAAAGGATTGAAATAAATAGTGGATTCGATTTTCTCATTGGGATATTTTATGCGATGGGTAATTGAATGGTAAATGTTGTTCCCCGTCCGACCGGGTCATCCGGGCGGGCTTCATTTTCTTTTGTTTCAACTGTTAATTCGCCGCCATGCACTTTCACAATATCATAACTCAATGATAATCCCAATCCTGTTCCCTGTCCTGTTGGTTTGGTGGTGAAGAATGGTTGGAATATTTTTTCTTTAATGGAAGATGGAATTCCGTTTCCGTTATCGGACACAGTTATTTCGGCCCCCCAACCCCCCGAAGCGGGGCTTAGCCTCCGTGTTGTTACAGTAACGATAGGTTCATACACTTCATTTGTTGAAGCGCTGGTTTCTCCGGAGTTTATCCCGATTCTTTCGGGAGGGGTTTGGAGGCTTTTTTGTTTTTTCTTTTCTGCAACCGCATAAAAAGCATTGTTCAATAAGTTCAACATTACTCTTCCAAAGTCTTGTGGAATGATATTTATTTTTCCGATGGATGGATCGAAATCTGTTTTCAGTGTTGCATTGAAAGATTTATCCTTTGCTCTTAAGCCATGATAGGAGAGCCGTAAGTATTCATCACATAATGCATTGATATCTGTTGGTTCTTTTATACCACTGCTGCTTCTTGAATGTTGCAACATTCCTTTAACGATTGCATCTGCTCGTTTGCCATGATGATTTATTTTTTGTTCGTTCTCTTTTATATCATTTGCAATTGATATTGCTTCTTCTGTATTTCCTTTTTTAACTTCATCAACCATTTCCTCAATCAACTCCGCATTCACTTCCGAAAAATTATTCACAAAATTCAACGGGTTTTGAATTTCATGTGCAATACCTGCGGTGAGTTCACCGAGGGAAGCCATTTTTTCTGATTGGATGAGTTGGTTTTGGGTAGCCTTCAGATCTTTTAAAGTTTTATTTAATTCATCTGTTCTTTCGTATACCTGTCTTTCCAATTCGTTGTTTCTAATGATCGTATCAGAATTGGTCATAAAATCTCCTCCCTGCAACCTGTAGTCAGGAGCAGAACCATGAACATGGGCAATCAGCCATTTACTATTTTCGTATTTTAATATCGTTGTATTTCTTAACCTTTCTTTGCTTATGTGCTTATTAATTTCCTGGGCCCATACAACTTCAGATTCAATCCAGGCGGCATTGCCAAAAACAGATAGCCGTTTCCATAAAAATTGGATATTAAAAGGTTCCGGAAATTGTTCAATTCCTTTTTTGTTTATTTCCATGTAAGCGGCTTTACTTTCGGCTCTTTCACCTAACCCTGATCCGATAAATGTTATATCATCGCAGCAAAAGGAAAACCTGGTAACAGGATCTCTTTTTGCCAGGGCATCCCAAAATAAATCGTGGATTAGCATGATTTGTTTTTCTATTTCTTTATGCTCGCTCATTTTCTATAAATTAATGATGAAAGAAGTGCCTTCTCCTTCTTTCGACTCTACTTTTAATTTACCAGCATGCCCTTTGGTAATGATATCATAACTTAATGATAAACCCAATCCCGTTCCCTGTCCTGTAGGTTTGGTGGTGAAGAATGGTTGGAATATTTTTTCTTTAACTGAAGATGGAATTCCGTTTCCATTATCGGTCACCGTTATTTCGGCCCCCCAACCCCCCGAAGGGGGGCTTAGCCTCCGTGTTGTTATAGTAACGATTGGTTCATACACTTCATTTGTTGAAGAGCTGGTTTCTCCGGAGTTTATCCCGATTCTTTCGGGAGGGGTTAGGAGGATTTTTTGTTTTTTCTTTTCTGCAACCGCATAAAAAGCATTGTTCAATAAGTTCAACATTACTCTTCCAAAGTCTTGTGGAATGATATTTATTTTTTCAATTGATTTATCAAAATCTGTTTTAATTGTTGCATTGAAAGATTTATCTTTTGCACGAAGGCCATGATAGGAAAGACGTAAATATTCATCACACAATGCATTGATATCTGTGGGTTCTTTTACTCCACTGCTGCTGCGGCTGTGTTGCAACATTCCTTTTACAATAGCATCTGCCCGTTTGCCGTGGTGATTAATCTTTTCATTGTTTCGAAAGATATCATTGAGTATTTCATCCTGTTCTTCACTTTTTAATTTTGGTTTTTGGCTTTTTAATTCTTCAATCAATTCATTATTGACTTCACTAAAATTATTTACAAAGTTCAACGGGTTTTGAATTTCATGGGCAATGCCGGCAGTAAGTTCGCCCAGGGATGCCATTTTTTCTGATTGGATGAGTTGGGTTTGTGTTGATTTCAGGTCAGTAAGTGTTTTTTCTAAAATTTTATTTGCATGTTGTTTTGAACGGAAACGGAAATAGATCGTAGCTGCAAGTAGTAAAAGCAATATTGCAAAACCAATGGTGAAATTCCTGGTAAGCGATGAAATTTTATTTTCACTTTGAAGTTTATTGATAGAAAGTTCTTTTTCATTCATTTCCTGCTCTGTTTCAAAACTAAGAGAACGATATTTATTTTGATCAACCTGTAAAGAATCCTGCAGGGTAATAAAGGATTTGTATGTTTTCGTTGCCTGCAAGGAATTGCCGGATTGTTCATATAATTCAGCCAACAGTTTATAATCTCTTAAAACGTCGAGGCGTGTGTTTTTTAACCTGGCTATATCTTTTATCAGTAATTCCTCCGCTTCAGTGATCCTGTTTTGCTTAATTCTTACCAATGCCATGTAATAATCCGGGTCTATTGTTCCGGCTCTTGCATTTACAGGTATATTATTTTCATTCACTAATTGCCAGCATTTATTTACCGATGCTTCTGCCTCATCCAAAGCACCGGTTTTTATTTTATACAATGCTTTTACCTGGTATGCAAAAGCAAGGTTGTCGAATAACCGTTGGTTTTCTTTGTCATTAAAAGTATGATCTAATAAGTATTCTATACTGTCTAACTGGCCCAACATCAGTTTAGCATTTGCTACATAGCTAAGTGTATTTCCAATGGATGTCATCTCGGCTTTTTGGTAGGCAGCAGAGTGGGCCATGGAATACCTGATCGATTCATTATAATCTCCTTGTTGTAAATAGTATATTCCAAGTACAGAATTGTTATTTATAAACATTCTTTTGCCTACAGGGTTATTGAAGGGCGAAATGCTGTTGTCAGCTCTTTTAGTATCGTTCATATAACTAACCGACTTCTTCATGTTATAAATTGCCTGGTCCAGCAAACCAGTTGTTCTGTAAAAACCAGCTAGCACATAATAGCAATCTGCCAGGCCTGTAGAATCGTTCTTCAGTTTGTATTCTTTCAATTTTTCGTTAAAGTATTGAAATCCTTCGTTCAGCATGTTCGAATTACGGTAGGGCAATCTTAATTGTCTTAAGAAACCGCTCCTTATAAATGAAACATCGGGAATGGTATTTTTTTTCAAAAATTCATATTGATACTTGCCATAGGCTAACGCTTTGTTTTTATCTGTTGTGATTAAGCTATTTAGAATACCGAATTTTACCCGGTAACTCCAATACTCATTAACTTCATTAAAACTTTTGTTTCCCCCTTTTTCTAATTGAGCGATAGAACTGTCATTTAAAGCAGTTTTTTCAATGATGCCAATTATATCAGCCAACTTCGCTGTATCAATTCCTTTTGAAGTTTTGGTTTTTTCAAGCGCCTGAATAATAGAATCAATGCTGTTTGGTTGGGCTTCAGCGCAGGTAAAGCATGAGCATGCTAAAAACGTAATCCATAAATTCAATGCGATAAGATTCTTACTCATTATGATCTTTTTAAGCGGGTAATGTGATTTTGAATATGGAGCCTTCCTTTTCTTTTGTTTCCACCATCAATTCTCCGCCATGCGCTTTTACAATATCATAGGCCAATGATAAGCCTAACCCAGTTCCCTGGCCGGTTGGTTTGGTGGTGAAGAAGGGTTGAAAGATTTTCTCTTTAACTGATGATGGAATACCGTTGCCGTTGTCGGTCACCGTTATTTCGGCCCCCCAACCCCCCGAAGCGGGGCTAAGCCTCCGTGTTGTTACAGTAACGATAGGTTCATACACTTCATTTGCTGAAGCGCTGGTTTCTCCGGAGTTTATCCCGATTCTTTCGGGAGGGGTTAGGAGGCTTTTTTGTTTTTTCTTTTCTGCAACCGCATAAAAGGCATTGTTCAATAAGTTCAACATCACTCTTCCAAAATCTTGTGGAATGATATTTATTTTTTCAATTGATTTATCAAAATCTGTTTTAATTGTTGCATTGAAAGATTTGTCTTTTGCCCGAAGGCCGTGGTAGGAGAGGCGAAGGTATTCATCACACAAAGCATTGATATCTGTTGGTTCTTTTTGCCCGCTGCTGCTACGGCTGTGCTGCAACATTCCTTTTACAATTGCATCTGCACGCTTGCCGTGGTGATTAATCTTTTCATTGTTTTGAAAGATATCATTTAGTATTTCATCCTGCTCTTCACTTTTTAATTTTGATTTTTGACTTTTTAGTTCTTCAATTAATTCATTATTCACTTCACTAAAATTATTGACAAAGTTCAACGGGTTTTGAATTTCATGTGCAATACCGGCAGTGAGTTCTCCCAATGAAGCCATTTTTTCTGATTGGATGAGTTGTGCCTGTGCAGATTTTAGGTTTTCCAATGAATGATGTAACTGCTGGGTGCGATGTTCCACTTTTGCTTCCAATAAAATATTCTCTTGTTTTAACCTGCGTGAACGATAAACAATATATAACCATACTACAACGCCAATAACCAGCACGTATAGACTATATGCCCACCATGTTTTCCACCAGGGCGGCAGTATCGTGAAGGAAAACATCTTTCGTTCTGCCGACCATATTCCATCTGCATTAGAAGCCTTTAAATAAAATTCATAGTGGCCAGGAGATAAATTTGAATAGCGTGCAATTCTTTCATGGCCTGCCAACACCCATTGTTCATTGGCACCCTTTAAAAAGTAGCTGTATTTGTTTTTTGCAGCCTGGTCGTAATGCAATCCTATATAGCCAATCTCGAGATTGTTTTGATTGTATCCAAAATCGATACCGCTCATTAATTTTTCAATGTCGAAATCTCTTCCGCCGATTTTAAGAGCAGTGATGTGTAAGATTGGTTTTACCGTATCCAATACAAGATCATTCGGATCCAAAATGCAAAATCCACTCTTTGCTATCATCGCAATTTCTCCTGCATGTGTTGTAAAAACCGACGGCCTCATGCCGATATCCTGGAAGGAAAAAGCAAAGCTTCGACGTACATTTTGCAAAATAAATTCATCCAGGTCTTTATTGATGCGAATGCTTTCATCAGCAATGTTTAAAAAGGCAGTACCCAGGTCTGTTATGACCCACAACCTGTTTTTTACAAGCACCATTTTGGAAACATAGTTTGAGGGCAATCCCTCAGCTTTTGTAAAATACTTTGTTGTATTTGTTTTTGGGTCCAGCCTTATCAGGCCGTCGCTATAAGTCCCCACCCACACAATACCTTTTTCATCTTCGATCACATCGTACACATCAGTACCTTCCGGTAAATATCTTTTTACAAAATGTAATTTTTTTGTTTTGTTATCGAACCTATACAATTGTGCACCTTCAAAAGGAGGGCAGATCCAAATATTCCCATTTGGGCAAATATTAAAATTCCGGATACCCCCATATTGAAAAATGGTTGAATCGAAACTTACTGGATGAAATCCCGTTCCGTTATATACCTGTAAAAGATGATTCGGACCCAATAATGAGTTTTTTACAATGGCCCAGTAATTACCATAATTATCTGCTGTTACTAAATACAACGAATCAGGGACATGTATGGGAAAAGAGGATAATCCCTCACTGCCGGGAATATATTGTCTTGTATGATATGTTCCCGGAATGATCAACGTATTACCTGTCCCGTTAAAAAAGAATGGATCTTCCGCTTGTTTATTTGTTTCCGGGTAATGCACTGTTTGCCTACTTCTACGATCATATTTAAATATCCCATTGTCTTTAGCAGCAAGCCATATATTTCCCGCTGGGTCATCGGCAATTGCTGTAATGGCAAGTTTTATGTTGTCACTACCGGGAACGGTTACCCTGGTATACTGAAACGGTGTTTTCCGTGTTCTGATCTTATATAAACCTGTTTGTCTTGAACCCATCCAGATATAACCTGACCGATCCTCATAAATTGTCCATATTTGTTCATAATTGTTGATGCCTGTTTTTGTTGATGCAGTATCATTGAATTCAAATTTTCTAAATGTGGGGACATCGTTGCCAGCCTCAGAAATAAATAATCCATCGCCTGCATTATTAAAAGTTCCCATCCAGTAATTTTTATTCCTATCACGAACAAGGGCATTTGCCTGGGACGAAGGCATAAGGGAAAGCCCCTGGTCATTTAATACAGCTGTCTTTTTTCTGTCATCATAAATGACACTTGCAATGGTTGTAGTATTATTTTCCTTGTGATAAATGTGACCCATTATCAATAAGCGGTCATTTTCCAGTATACATAAAGAATTACCAGGAATAAAAGTTGCCGGTAACGGAATTCTCTCCAACGAAAGTTTTCCATTTAGGGAGGCTTTCGTATTTATTTTTATGAGGTTGGTATAATCAAGTGCCCATAAATTTTCTGCTGAATCTTTTTTCATGGCAGAAATAGCAGCATAAGATGGATTTTTAAGCCAATTATTTATTTGGTTCTCTATTTTATCAATTGATTGCTGGGGTAATTTAAATAGCTGTATTCCCCAAAGGTCCGGCCTTAATGGCGCTGTTGCATTCCAGTTATTCCAAGAATGGCTATCATCAGACACATATGCAATTTTGTATTTACCAGGAACAAGTGTTATCACTTCTATTTGTAATTTGTTTTTTCCATCTCCTCCTGCATACAAACATTTAGAAACATCCATTGACCAGATCTTTGTTCCCTTTTCATTTTCTATCCAACCATAATCAACCAATTCCTGGTTGCTTTCTCCCATACACGCCAATACAAAACGACTGGTTTCTTTTACTTCCAGTTCGCAAGTCTTTTTTTCATAGTCCCCTAGTTTTGCCAGACCTCCAATTGGTTGTTGATTTGAGATATACGTATCAATGAATTTTCCCAATGCATTTTGATAATCCATATTGAATTGGTGAATAGATATGCTGTCGTTCTTTTTTGTGAGCAGGTTTAGTCCATTGAATGTACCTATCCAGATATTTCCACTTTTATCTGCTACGATATCGTTTATCCTGGTATCACTTATATTATTGGCTTTTATTCCGTAGGGGAAATTCCTGAATTGTTGTGTACGGGGATCGAAAGAAAATAGTCCTTTGTTAATTGTCGGGATCCACAGAATGCCGTCGTTATCTTCCGCCATGCCCGAATAAAAATGTACATAAAGGTCGGGAAATTGTTTACGGGTAGAGAAGGTTTTGAACTGGATACCATCGAAACGAACAAGGCTATAGGGAGTTATCATCCACATATATCCCTTGCGGTCCTGCATGATATCTATGATGATGTTTTCGGGCAGGCCGTCTTTTTTAGTATAATTCTCGATCCAGTAATTGCCGGAAAGATATTTAGATTGTGCATTCAGGGAAGTGAAGAATGAGAAAAAAAGGATTATGGCGAGGAGTATTTTATTCATGAATATTCGGTTGTGATTTATATGTTTCATGCCATTGGTAAATTAACAATAAATGTTGTTCCTTCACCCTCTTTTGTTTCCACTTTCAATTCACCACCATGCACTTTCACAATATCATATGCCAACGATAAACCCAATCCAGTTCCCTGGCCGGTTGGTTTGGTGGTGAAGAAGGGTTGGAATATTTTCTCCTTAACTGATGATGGAATACCGTTGCCGTTGTCGGTCACCGTTATTTCGGCCCCCCAACCCCCCGAAGGGCGGCTAATCCTCCGTGTTGTTACACTAACGATAGCTTCATACACTTCATTTCTTGAAGCGCTGGTTTCCCCTTCGGAGGTTCGGAGGCTTTTTTGTTTTTTCTTTTCTGCAACCGCATAAAAAGCATTGGTCAATAAATTCAATATAACTCTTCCTATATCCTGTGAAATGATGCTGATGTTTCCAATGCTTTCATCATAATCAGTTTTCAATGTTGCGTTGAATGATTTGTCTTTCGCTC
>JBDSBG010000150.1:0-61005 GCA_039921685.1 Ferruginibacter sp. | reverse complement strand
ATTCTAGTTACATGGATGCGAGCCGATCCAGCCCTTCCTTTTTCTCCATCTCTTGCCGCACCTAAGTTTATTTCGTACTTTTAATGATCCTGATTTCAAGCTAATAATCAAATGAGAAAAATTCTTTACACCAGCGGCTGTTGCCTGTTACTGTACTTCAGTTCCGCTGCCTTTGCTGTAACGGCCGTCAGTACTGCTGCCAGTTGCCCCAATGTATATAATGGTGCTATAATAGTTATACCCGGTGGAGGAGTAGCACCGTACTTTTATTCACTGAATGGCGGATTGATTGTTAGTTCAAATACATTTACAGGACTGGCAGCTGGCACCTATAATATACTGGTGACCGATGCAATGGGCAATACCGGGAGCACAACTGTATTTGTAACTGTTGCAGGATTTCTTTCAAGCAGTTCAACTTCAGTCAGCGTATGCAGCAACGAATTGCCGTACCAGTTTAACAATATAAACATTTATGGTCCCGGATTCTATTCCGACACATTAACAAATATCACAGGTTGCGACTCAATTATTACACTGAACGTTTCTATCATACCCGTGGCAAGCAGCCTGACCAATGTTACGATCTGTACCTCACAGGTGCCTTATTTTTGGAATGGGCAAAATTATAGTTCCAGCGGCGTTTATACGAAGACGTTTCCTGCTCCATCGGGCTGTGACTCTATAGCAACACTTAACTTAAACGTTAGTAATGCTGATATATGGCTGGGTACAGTAAATAGTTCCTGGGAGGAGCCTGCGAACTGGAGTTGCGGAGTGCCTGGCCCAACTTCGGATGTGATCATTGATGCAGGAACGGTAGTTATTCATGCTAATACGACCATAAACAGTATTAGCCTGGGCCCATCGGCCAATCTCACCGTGCTTGCTGGTGTGGTTTTTTTAGTATTGAATTAGCCAAACCTGCTAGCATATATCCCGTGGTAACATGAGAACCTTCCCTTTATATTTATTTATCAAAATTGTGCTCGTTTTTAAGTTTTACCTTTACCTCTAAATTCTATTTATGAAAATACTATTGGCCTTATTTTTCAGTTTTTTTCTTTCCGCTTCTTTTGCACAAATCAACAAGCACGATATCAATATAGCTGATTCATCAAAACCCATACTGGTAGTAGATGCTTCCTGTGGGGGATGTAAATTCGGATTAACGGGCAAGGGTTGTTCACTTGCTGTAAAAATAGATGGTAAAGCCTATTTCGTTGAAGGCGCTTCAATCGATGATTACGGTGACGCACATGCGAAGGATGGTTTTTGTGAGGCAGTGCGTAAGGCCGAAGTGCAGGGTAAAGTTGTGGAAGATAAATTTAAGCTTACTTATTTTAAATTGTTGCCGGGTAAATAATTACTAATAATATCTTCTTCCTGGCCGGCCACTAATAGCAAAAGAATCATGGATGCGTACGAACATAATATGATCGCTGAATTGGCTGCCTGGCAAAAGAAAATGCTGCGTCGTCCATCATTTTTCAACAAGCTTGCTAAAAAAGCTCAAACAAAGATCAATAACTGGATACCTGAAAAAATACATCTTGCCATAACAGCCGCCATTAAACAAACGATCCGGGGAGTTTTGTTTGCAGCTAAACATACAACAGCAAAACCTTCGCAGGCTCAATCCTTAGAGCTGCGTGAAACAACACTGCGTGAAAAGATAAAGTTCTATACGAAGACCGCGGCAGTGGAAGGTGGCATTACGGGCGCCGGCGGGATTTTACTTGGACTGGCAGACTTTCCTATTTTACTTGGTATAAAAATAAAGCTGCTATTCGAAATCGCTTCTGTTTATGGCTTTGATGTCGCAGATTATAAAGAGCGGCTGTATATACTTCATATTTTTGAACTTGCATTTTCGAGCCAGGCCCATAGTAAGGAAGTATACCTTAAGATGGTGGATTGGGACAGCAAAGCAAGACAACTTCCGAATGATATTAATCAATATGACTGGAGGAGCCTTCAGCAGGAATACCGGGACTACATTGATCTTGCAAAGATGGCCCAGCTTGTGCCGGTGATCGGTGCGCCTGTTGGAGTAATTGCCAATTACCGCTTGATTCGAAGATTGGGGATTACGGCCATAAACGCTTATCGTATGAGGCTTTACAATGATAATTCGAATGGATCGGCTGCCCCCAGATAATCTCTGCATGTTTAAGAGTGTTCCTCCTTTATATTACTCCACGATAAAGTTCGTTATTCCGTTAATTTTTAAATGTTGAAATCATTGCATAGTTCATGAGCTTCTTATTAAATTTCCAGGATTAGGAACATTGTAATTCTGAGAAAAAATTTATTGAAAAAAACGGCATTTAAGCAGTCATCTCTTCCTTCCATTTAGGATTTTTAGCTCATTAGGCTTTACATTTGACAAATGAGAAAATTATCATGCCTGGCGCTGCTCTTCTCCATGCTCTTGCTTCAAAGCTGTTTTGAGATCATTGAACAACTGGACTTGAAAACCGATGGCTCTGGTAAATTGCAATTGGTACTCAATATGAGCAAAAGTAAAACCAGGCTCAATTCTATCATGAAAATGAAAACCGTGAATGGGCATAGAGTACCTGATCAGGATGAGATCAGGCGAAAGCTTGTTGATTTTGAAAAAGATTTAAAAGCAACTCCGGGAATAACCAATATAAAGACCTCGCTTGATTTTGAGAATTTTATCGTAACACTTAACTGTGATTTCGTGAATGTCAACAGCCTGAACACCGGCATCAAAAAGATTGCAGAGAAATCGAAAAACAAAAACCCCCTTCAAAATTCATTTGACTATGATATTGCCGGCAAAACATTCAGCAGGCTTAATAAATTTTTGATCAAAGACGAATATGATAAAATGAGCAATGCCGATAAGGAAATATTTGCCACTGCCAACTATACAAATATCTTTAGATTTGACACTGAAGTCATCAGCGCTTCCAACAGGGATAGTAAAATAGCGGCAAATAAAAAGGCCGTAATGCTAAAACTGAATGCTTTAGATATCATTAGCAATAAAAAATCAATAGAGAATAAAATAAAACTTAAGTAATGAACAAATTTATCCTGGGCCTTGCCATCGTTTTCCTGTCTCCTAAAGCAGTACAGGCACAGAGCCTGTTGAATAAAGTACCTTCCAATGCTTCTATGGTCATAAAGTATTCAGGCGAGAATTTTTCAAAGAGCCTGCCAATTAAAAAATTCGAAAGCTATCCTTTTGTAAGGGAAAATCTTTTCAAAATGCTGAAGCTGGATTCTCTTACCAGCCTGGAAAATACAGGGATCGACTTTCAACAGGATATTTATCAGTATGTTCTATCTGAGGATTCAACCATGAATTTTGTAAGCCTGTTGCATTTGAAAAATGCCTCACAGTTTCTACAATTGGTAGATGCGCAATCTGTTGCCGAATTGAAGCCGGAAAAAAAGAATGGCTATGAATGGGTGACCGTTGATGCAGGTACCTATATCGGCTGGAATAATGAATGGGCCATGATCGTGCTTAGCCATTATCAAAATCCTAACCGTTATAATTCTTATTTATACGAGGATGATAGTATGGACAGCACTGTGGCGGTTGACTCTGCGGCTATCGCCGAACTTGAGTCAATGCCCCCGCCGCCTCCCCCAGCTCCACCGCCAGCACCCGAAAAACCAAAGATCAATAAAGCCCCGGTGAAAAAATCAAAGACAACAAAGACAAAAGCAGTTGGCGCACAAAAAAGATCCAAGGCACCATCAAAAAGGCAAAAGCCGGCACTGAGAAAAGATGAGATCATTGAAGAAATAGTTATTGATACAGCAACAATCAACAAAGCATATGATGAAGAAATTACCAGCAGTACTGTTGATTGGGTGATGACGCATGAAGACAGCGTACGTGAAGAAAAAAGAGAAGCCTACCGCCTGGAGCAGGAAAAAATAACCGCGACAAGACAAAAGAAAGTAGCAGGAAATATTTTAGAGAATGCTTTCAATAAAGAAGTAAGTTCCATTGTATCTGATATCAGCTACAGCAAAATAGTTGATCCGTCAGCTCACATCAGTGCATGGTTCAATTACCAGGATTTAATGCAACAGTACTGGTCATTCATGTATGGCGGGCTGCTGGGAAATCGTAGAGCTGGTATGGCAGGTATGCCCCGTACCTATTATGATTTCAACAACAGCAATTCAACTGTTGGAACAAAAACAGAAAGCCTTGGTATAAATACATCAATGAATGTTTTTTTTGATAAGGATAAGATGAGAATTGAACAGAAAACATATACAGGAGAAGGAGAGATGGCAAATTTGAGCAAGGATCTTTACAGCAGTAAACAAAGTGGAGATCTTATTAAATTGGTGAACCCGGACAATATAGGTTACTTGTCTGCTTCCATCAACACAGAGGCAATGTCGAAATATTATTATAAATGGATCAAGCAGTACTTAGGTAGCATCTCTTATGTTGGCGAATATGCTGATATTGTAAATGTGTACGTGGACCTTATTGAAATCATCATTGATGAAAAAGCAATTTCAGAATTAGTTCCAGGAAATTATATGTTTGTATTTCATGACATGAAAACAAAAGAGGTTTCTTATACGGACTATGTGTATGATGATAACTTTAAATCGACAGAAGTTAAGAAGACCAGGCCGGAACTTTCACCCAATTTTACTTTTGCTATGGAAACGAGGAATGAAGCATTCATGAAAAAAGTTGCTGCACTTCCTGTGAAGTACACTAAGAAAGGTAACTACAATTACCAGGACAGGGGCGGCTATTATGAATTGATCTTTGATTCAGGAAAAAATGTACTCAGTAGTATTTACTTTATGGTGAAGGATGGTAAAGTGATCGTTACCACCTCTAAAAAAAGCATCGACATGGTTCTGAATAATACGAGCGATTACAAACTAGATGATGACACAAAAAAATCTATACTTAAAAATAATTATTCTTTCAAACTCAATACAAAGAGACTGATACAGCAAATAGGTCCGGAAGTAAACACCGGCGTGAACAAAAAGATAAGCAACTACCTGATGGAAAACATTGGCGACTTTAAAATGGAAAGCAGCCTTAAAAATGGTATGATACAGGCAACCACTTCGATGGCCATATCGGGCAGCCATGCAAATAGCCTGGAATTTTTCTTCAATATCATGGATAGTATCAACGGTATTATTAAACAGGATAAAGAGGAGAGGGAACAAAAGCTAAATTAATGTCGAAGAAAAAATGGCTCTTGCTTTTTTTGTGCATCCTGCTATTCGCAGGCTACTGGAAATTTTTTTATAAAACCTATAGCGAGACCAATGTCGCAAGAAGCGCTGACTGTATTTTTGCACTTGATATAAAAAGAGTAACCAATACCGTTATATGGAACACGCTCACCACTCCGGGCCACTGGAAAAAAATCTCGTATTCCCGCAGCGCCGGACCAGGCTGGAAAGACATGATTAAATTACCGGATTATGTGTTTGTGTTTCATGCCGCCGGCCAACCAAACAACGCCTGGTACAGCCTTTTTGAAATAAAGAATGAATCCGATTTTGCAAATGGATTGATGCTATATCATTTTCAAAAAGGAGACAGTATTGGCAGCATGCAACAGTATTTTTCTACTTCCCTGGGAATATCTTTAATAAGATCGGGCAATAAATTATTAATTGGTAACAATGCAGTAGAAGATAAAAACTGTATAAGACAAGTGGCAAATGAAATGTTTGTTCAAAAGCAATTTGCAGGAAGGGAAAAACTATTCAGGAATGTAAGTGCGGGCAGCCATCTTTCTATACTCATCGAAAGAAATGATTTTCTGCAGGATGATGCTATCGTGGAAATGAATTTTGACAAGCAGAATATCACTATTGATGCAATCCTTAAATTTACTAACCGATTTACTTTTACTGAATCTAATTTTAGTTATCCTGCGGATGGGCTTTGCTCAACAGGGTTCACACAACCTGCTCCCGCGGTTTATGATTTGTTGCCTGGAAAAGCAAAGGAAAACTTATCGAAAGCACTAAGCTTCAACATTGATTCTTTATTGTTGGGAAACAATCATCACTATGAATTAAATATTTCAACAATAGCAGCAAGGACTGATTCAGCGATCAGCTATGTTTATGATGATAATTTCAACCAGGTAGAAAAAGTGGTCGTGAATCAGGTAATGGAACCGGCATTTAATTTTAAAATACATGGGGATAGCATTTCGAGTATTTATAAATACTGGGAAAATCATGGCCAGTTTGAAATGACGCCGCAGGGTATGTTGTTTCTGCCTATACCCTTAGTGAAATCCTATTGCAGCAAAATCAATGAAAAAGAATTATCAATTACTTCAATGGGATATAAAAATCTTCCCGGGCAAAATTCCGTCCAATGCATTTTCTTTTTTAAGCTGTTACTTACGAAGATCCCTCCTGGGCTGTTGAGGTATTTGCCTGTAGGCGTTGCAAGTTCATTTGCCAATTTAGAATCAATTGACGCAACTTTTAAAAAAACAGGCGAAGGTTTAAATTTTGAGGGAAGGATCAGCAAGAAAGATAATGATCTGCCATTACTGAATTTCTGATACGCAAACACTTCAATCTTTAATCCCAACTCAACCGGAAACATTCCCCCATTATTGAGATTCCCGAAAGGTTTATTCTATAAAGTATCAACTGCCGTTTTATCTGGCGGGCACTTTATCATTTGAGCCTGTAAACAATTGGCAGCTTAAATTCTTTTTACTGTTTTATGCAAAAATTTTAAAGGTTGCATCTGTGCCATGATCTTTCAAACTAAAATCATTGCATATGTATCCAAAATTAATTTTACCAGGCCAAAAAACAACCCTTCTCTTAACCAAAATTATTGTACTGCTCCTGATGTTTTTTTCTGCAACGGCTGTTTCGGCACAAAAAATTACCCTGCAGGGAACTGTCAAAGATGAAAAAGACAACCCTGTAATATTTGCATCGGTGTTTGTAAAAGGAACATCATCGGCAACTTCAACCGATTTGTCAGGGAAATTTAATATGTTACTTAGTGCGGGACCTGTAACACTCATCTTTTCATCGGTGGGGTATATTACCACCGAAGTAAAAGTAGCTGTAAAACAACTCAAAGATTCTGTTAATAAAATAAACTTCACTATGCATAGCAGCAGCAAGGAACTGGAAAGCGTTTCGGTCAGATCACTCGGGTCAGTGCGGCAAAAGCCAGCATTAGGTTATGACAGGGTCGCTGATGATTACGTTTCACCCGGGCTCACCGCAAAGTTGAGCGGGGTTTCGGTAACCGCAGCGGATCGTAAAACCTCGTCACGCAGAAAAGATGTAGCCATGGATAAAACCATGCTTTCAGAAAGAACGCCGCTGGCCGCTATTCCCAAAGAAAAAACAAAAGGGTATAAAGCTGAATCAGCAACAGCTACACGTAGCCGGCTGCTTACTGCGGGTGAACTAAATGATTTTAAAAAGTGGAGAATGTGGGAGGATTATAATAAAATGGATTTCAAAGCCTATAGTGAAAAATGGAAGCTTTTTGCGACTGAACGATACTGTGTGCAGCTACAGAATAGAGATAAGATTGCCATTGTTGGTGAAAAGTTATTTTTAATTAGTAAAGTTAGCGGTGACACGTTGTGGACGGCAATGTCCGACAATACAGGCAAAGCCGAACTGTGGAAAGGACTCAGTAAGAAAACTGCAGATGATAACCTGGTAATCGGTGTAGGAAAAGAATCGAAACAATTCCCTGCAATTCCTTTTTCACAGGGTATCAACAGCATCGTCGTCAACCGAAACTGTGCTGTTTCAAACAGAGTAGAAATCGCTTTTTTGGTGGATGCTACCGGGAGTATGCAGGATGAGATCAATTACCTGAAGGAAGAACTTGAGGATGTGCTTACAAAAGTTACTGTTAAGGATCCTGGTATCGACCTGCATACTGCCGCTGTGTTTTATAGGGATAACGGTGATGCGTACCTTACAAAGGTCAGGGATTTTAGCAAGGGGGTATCAAACACAACCAGTTTTATTAAAGAGCAGGATGCTGGCGGTGGCGGTGATTATCCTGAAGCGGTGAATGATGGACTAAATGCGGCAATCAATGAACTGCAATGGACCGCTGCTGCAAGAACACGAATCATCTTTTTGTTAATGGATGCACCCCCACATGATGAAGCAAAAGAACAAATGAAAGCGCTGATCATACAAGCTGCAAATAAAGGAATACGAATTGTTCCGGTTGCATGCAGCGGCACAGATAAAGCAACAGAATTTATTATGCGATCCATAGCCCTGGCCACCAATGGAAGTTATTTATTTCTCACAGATGATAGTGGCATTGGCAATGCACATATTAAACCCACAACGGATGAAATTAAAGTAGAGCTCCTGAATGATCTTTTGCAACGTATCATTGAACAAATGTGCTTTGTAAATACATGTGATGAGCATAAAGCGGGTAAGGAGCCTGTTGTGAATTATGAAAATACAGAAAATATAAAAATATTCCCCAACCCGACACCCGGGTCAGTGACATTGCTGTCGAAGAAAAAATTAAAAGAAATATGGGTTGCGGATTTTACTGGTAAATTTTTAATGCGCATCCCCCTTGGTAATAAAGCAAAATATCAATTTAATCTAAGGGCATTTCCTGCTGGCACTTATCTTATTAAATATATTACGGACGAGAATAAAACTGGTACAGAAAAGGTAGTACTGATTAAATAAGCTTCCCTTCCCGGAATGGATTGCTTGTGAAGTATTGGTTCGGCGGGGAACAAACTTATTGTTGTCAGCCAGTTGGTTGTGGCGTCTTTGCCAGCTAACTAATTTTTATTTTCTAAATTAATATAACAACAGACTTAGGCCCTGTATGGTACGTACTTCCTTATCCGGTCCAACAACTTTTATGTCGTCAAAAACAACCATGGTTCCGGGTACACAACGAGCTTTGAGTGCTTCTATTGGTTTTAAGCTACTGCTGTTGATCATGCCTTTTTCCACCCCATTTTTAAAATTCGC
Source organism: Ferruginibacter sp. (assembly GCA_039921685.1). Taxonomy (GTDB): domain Bacteria; phylum Bacteroidota; class Bacteroidia; order Chitinophagales; family Chitinophagaceae; genus Ferruginibacter. The sequence goes on along the minus strand of JBDSBG010000150.1, from coordinate 51,990 downwards.
CCCTGAAAAATATACAGTAGCACTTATGATAGAAAACTTAGCATCAAAGTCAAAGTTCTCCAGTTCGGCACGGCAATACTGCTGGTATTTGAATTCTGCCGCCGACATTTTTCCTGGCCCTGGTTGATCGCCAAATGTGATCCGCTGGTCAGCATCTTTGGTTCCCTCATCTGGATTGGAAACAGTGGTAATGTTTTGTTTTTGAATAGTAGCCAATTGATCGGTTGCATTGAAGAGAGAAATACTTAATAAGGCGGAAAGAAGGAAATATGTCATTGTAAAAGGTTTTGGAGTGAATGGATGTTTAAATTTAATACTCCATAAGTGAATAAAATGTTAGAGTTGCATTTTCCCTGGAGATTGAACAATTGTGAATCAAAGTTTGCAGTTGCCCAACTTTAATTAATTTGCTGTTGGAATTGTTATTTGATAAAATTCATCCCGGCAATTATGGCAACGATCAAACTACCACATTTCGGAATACTTGATTCAACAGCCCTGGAAGAATATTATGACCTGTCTATCACATTCAACGGAACTGAAATTCAAATAGACTTAAATTTCGATACTGAAGTAATTGATATCAAAAGATTAGAAACAGTTAGCCATTTCATTGAGAATATCCGAATTCATGATTTGAATAACAGGAAGCATTTGCAGGAGGATTTTGAGAATAACAACGGGGAAACGGTTCGGGCATATCTTGAAAATCATCTGGCAGAATTGGGTATTGATGATCTTGAAGAATTAATAGGTTCAAATACAAAAACGGCTGACCAACCTAAACTTTTATTAAAGAAATTAAATTTAGTAAGAGTGGGTTTGTACCCCGATAGTGAAACACAGTTTGCTACTTTTGATTACTCAATTGGAAAAACACTGACGGATTACCTGGTTGTGATTGTTACAGATGAGAACGGTAATTTAGATTATATAACTATGGAAAGTTGAATTCAATTCACAATTGACAATTGATAATTGAAAAGTTCAGTCAGTTTTTTGGGCGACCAGGCCAGGGATTATTTTTAATAATTACTAAAATAAGTGTCCCTATCGACCATTTAACCTGGCAGCTACGAGGGGTTCCTCTGCCCCGGTATACAATTTCTTCTTTAAAAAAAGATACATTTGTCAGGGTTTGGTTTTCAAAATCAGGGGTTTGATGGATGGATATTTTGCCTGTTTACCCAACCCTTTTTAAGCAAAATGGGGTTATTCTTTTAATACACATATTATGAAAATATTTTTACACAAAGCAATTGCTTTTATTATCATTGGCGTTTTTCTTACAACTTTAAATTTAAAGGCACAAGGTGTTTTCTTTGCTGATAATAAGTTTCAAAACTGGATCGTTTCCCATTATCCCTCATGCATTTTCCCAGATAACTCAATTGATGTTACATGTAGCGCTATTGTAAATGAGGATACCCTGGATTTAAGCGGCACAAAAATCAATGATTATGATGGATTGCAGTATTTTCCATCATTAAGATATTTGGATGTTTCAAATAACTATGATTACATGACTTTCGTTCAATGGTCTTTTCCCAATGCTCCGTATACAAATCTGAAAACCTTTATCTGTCTATATGATCCGAACATTCCCTGGAACTTTCCCCATCTTGAATATCTTGACTGTCGCTTCACTACAAATGGCTATCAAAATCCAATACCCGGTTTTCCTGCCACTTTAAAATACCTTGATTGCTCAAACAATGGGTATTATGGTGATCTTTATGCTGGGGTAGCAGACACTTTAATATGCAGATTCAATGCTGAATATTACGGACCGGGTTATTATACGGGGATAACCGGTGTTTTCCCATCAGGAACGCTTAAATACCTTGATTGTAGTGGAAATATTTTGACAAGTGTTCCAATGTCTCCGTCTCTTACTTACCTGAACTGTTCCGGTAATATACTAACATACAATGTTGGCGGTAGCTCTCAATCAGTCGGAGGTATAACCAGCCTTCCCACACTTGGCCCTAATTTAAAGTATCTGGATTGCAGTGGTAATTATATTTCCAGCCTTCCCGCCCTACCTGCATCACTTGAAAATTTACTTTGTGACAAATATGGTGAGAGTACGGGTACTATAACCAGCCTGCCTGCCTTACCGCAAGGGTTAAGAAGACTTAGTCTTAGGTTCCAGGATATTCCTTCATTACCATCTCCTTTGCCTGATTCACTTCGTTCTCTGGTGGTTTATTTCAATAGTCAACTTCAATGCCTTCCGCATCTGCCTTCTTTTTTAAACCATCTTGATTATGGCTATACAAATATTAATTGTATTCCGAATTCAGTAAATGGTTTGACAGGGTTCCCCTTATGTAAAGTAACAAATAATTCAAACTTTTGTGTATCAAATCCAGTATTATCCGGGCATGTTTTTTACGACAACAACAGTAATGGAACAAAAGAAGCAAACGAAAATTACCGTGCACATGTAGGCATACAAATCTCCAATGGATTGGAAACATTCAGCAATACAAATGGGTATTATGAGATCACTGCGGATACGGGCGCTAATACACTTACAGTTTTGCCGCCTGTTTATTATGACCCTGTTCCTGCTACAGCTCTGTTCAACATGCCTGCCTTTACCAGCGTTGCAAGCCAGGATATTGCCTTACAGCCGAATGCCAGTGTAGATGCCCTAACCGTATCTGTTACGCCAGCGTGGTTTGCACGCCCGGGAGGCGATCAGAATTATGATGTTGAGTATGAGAATACAGGAACAACAACCCTTAATCCATCTACAGTACTTCATTACGATAATACAAGGCTTGTTTTTCTTGCAGCTTCTGTAGGCGGGGTTATAGATAATGGCAACAGCCTTAGCTATACGCAAACAACAAGTGTTACTCCCGGAGATCATGGGGGCTTTACTGCACTGTTTCATGTTAAAGAAACTGATGTACCAGGTGACACGATATTTGTAAATGTTGCTACAACCGGCGGCAGTGTAACGGTAACCGATAGTGCTTATACAAGAATAACCGCATCGTTTGATCCGAATGATAAATATGCGACTCCAAAACTAACACCGCAACAGGTTGCATCGGGAACTTATATAAATTATCTTATTCGATTTCAAAATACAGGTAATGATACTGCCTTCAATGTTGTTTTAACCGACATCCTTGATGGCAAACTTGACGCATCAAGTTTACAAATGATTAAATCGTCGCATCCATGTAAAGTAACACGGAATGGTAGCAATCTTAGTTTTGAATTCATGAACATTTTATTGCCTTACCAGAGCCAGAATGAAGCGTTGAGTCATGGCTATGTACGGTTCAGGGTCAAGCCGAATCCTTCTGTTGTCTTAAATGATGTAATTCCCAATAGTGCAAATATTTATTTCGATTTTAATTCGCCTGTATTAACAAATACGGCAAATACTTTTATACAACTTAATACAGTGCCGCTTCATTTGTTGTCATTCAAGGTAGTGAGCAATAATAATAATAATGAGGCATTATTGTATTGGAACACAGCAAATGAATTAAACAGCTTGTCGTTCGATATTGAGCAAAGTATTGGCGGTAGAATCTTTACCAGGATCGGTTCCACCACTGCCTTTGGCAGCGGCGACAATACGTATTCTTATAAAACCATTCTTGTCGCAGATGTTGTTTATTATCGCCTTAAAATGATAGATGTGGATGGAAGGTTTACATATTCACAAGTAATACAGTTAAAGAGGAGTAAGCAATCAGAATCTATTACGGTATTAACCAATCCAACAAAAAATACTTTAAGTATTATTACCACAGATGCTGCGTTATTAAACACAACAGCCAGTATTATTAATCAACAGGGAGTTGTCGTAAAAAGATTTGTGTTGAATGATGGTTTGCAGCATATTGATGTGAGTAATCTTTCTGCGGGGGCTTACTATTTTAAAACATCCTTAATTACAAAAAAGATAGTTATCAATCATTAAGATAAAGGATTTCATTAAAAGCCCGGATTAGCTTTTGGGGTTTTTTTCCAAATCATGATTTAAATCGATAATTTCATATCGTACTCTATAAAATACTACAACATGAAGAAGCTCCTTTACCTTATGATGCTTTTATTTGTTCATAATAATGTAAAAGCAGACGTTGTCCTTCCGAATGGTACATTTAAAAATTTTTTGAAAATTCGTTATCCTTCCTGTTTTTATATTGATGCAAACCAGGTTGAATGGTTGAATACTTCCTGTAGCGAAATAACCAGCGAAGATTCTCTCGACATGTCTGATACTTCACTTGGAGACCTTGATATGGAAGGCATACAATATTTCACTTCGCTTAAATATTTGAATTGTACGCTTGCCGGGCTCGTATCGAGTCCTCCATTACCTGCTTCATTGGTTAAGCTGGTTTTTGTAAGCGCAATCAACAATCAACCGTATGGTTCTTTTCCCGCTAGTTTTTTACCGAATGGATTACGCTATCTGGACATGTCCAGCAATTATATGTATGCACCACCAAGTTGGCCAGATTCCCTGCGGTACCTGAATTGTTCAGATAATTCCATAGGAAGTAGTTTTAGCCCTATGCCAGCATTACCCCTTTTCCTTGATACATTCATTTGCAGGAGCCAGGAAATATATTCTGGTAACAACAACATATTAACGGCTCTACCTGCCTTGCCAGCGACATTAAAATACCTGGATTGCTCCAGGAATTCTTTGTATACTTTGCCTGCTTCTTTGCCAGCATCACTCATTTACCTGGATTGTTCGCAACAATACACAAGGCCAACACTCCAAACCTTTTCTTTTTTTATTACAGAATTGCCTCCGCTGCCACAGAGTTTGCAAACACTTATTTGTAACAATTTAAAATTGACCGCACTTCCTTCGCTGCCACCATCTCTTAAATACATTGATTGCAGTTTCAACCGTAAATTTTACAACAACCTGGGATTGAATCTCACAAACCCGGGGCCCAATGTTATAGAATACGAGGGCATTGATGTGCTTCCTGATTTACCTGCATCGTTGAAATATTTAAATTGTTCTTACAATAGATTAACCAACCTGCCTACAATCCCACCAACAGTAACTTACCTGAACTGTCGTGATAATATTTATGCAGGAGAAACGAATATTCAATCAGGAGGTATTGACTTTTTAGAACCATTGCCGCTACAACTGGACACGCTCGATGTTGGTGGTACTCCAATGCATTGTCTTCCAAGATTACCGGCATCGCTCAAATTACTGGTTGTTGACGAATCAGGGATAACATGCGTTCCCAATTCCGGAACTTATATAACCGTCATCGCTTTCAATATAACCGGAACCCTGCCACTATGTACTATTTTTAATAACTCTTACGGATGCCCATCAAACGGAACCATTACAGGTAATATTTATTATGATAATAATAGCAATGGAATTAGAGATGCCGGTGAAAATTACAGGTCTAATGTAGAAGTGCAACTTTCAAACGGCCAGCATGCATATACGAATTACTCCGGTTATTACGAATTAACTGCAGATCCAGGCAGTTATACATTATCAGTTATCCAACCAACATTATATACTGCAGTTCCGGCAAATATCAATTATGTTATCACTAACTATGATACACTAATTCATGAAATGATTGCGTTACAACCTACCGTTAGTAGGGATAGCATTATTGTTACTGTCGTGCCTTTAAATCCTCCACGGCCCGGTCAAAATTTGCTATATGCGGTTTCATATACCAATGTAGGAACAACAGTAATATCTCCGTCAATACAAATGAGTTACGACAATAGCAGGCTTACTTATATAGGAAGCACTAATCCGACTGTTGTAAATAATGGAAATCATCTTAGTTTAACAGAATCAAACCTTGCGCCCGGTGTGCAACACAACTTTACAGCGACTTTTAAAGTGAAACTCACAGTTATTCTGGGTGATACTTTGTATGCAAACACAATTGCTGAGGCAGGAACCTGCATTGCAACTGATAGCGTGAGCCAGATTATAGTTAATTCATTTGATCCCAATGATAAAAGCGCTACTTTTTCATTAACAACTAACCAGGTTGCTGCCGGTACCTATATTAACTACCTCGTACGTTTTCAAAATACGGGAACTGCATCAGCAATAAGAGTGATCGTAACGGATACGCTTAGTAGCTTTTTGGACCCTTCTACTTTTAGATTGATTAACACTTCCCACACATGCCGGGCAAACCGTATTGGTAATAATATTTCTTTTACCTTTTCAAATATCATGTTGCCGGATAGCACATCAGATGAGGCAGGAAGCCATGGCTTTATCCGGTTTGCTGTGAAGTCGTTCATTTCTGTTCCCGTGAATACAGTAATTCCAAATGATGCAAGTATCTATTTTGATTTCAACCAGCCTGTGGTAACAAATATAGCAACTACCACCATTGTATTGCCGGATGAGGTTACGCCAACACCTGTTACGACCTTATCGTTCACAGCGATGGCTGATGCAAGTAATAATGCATTGCTAAACTGGAATACAGAAGATGAGTATAACACCAGTTCTTTCGATATCGAACAAAGCATTGATGGGACGTCATTCAGCACGATCGGTACGAAAGCAGCTATTGGCCCTGGTGATCATGCATATTCTTACAGCACAATCATTCCGGCAGACATTGTTTATTACCGCATTAAGATGATCTACTTAGATGGAAGCTACACATATTCTGAGAAGATACAGGTGAATAAAAATAAAAGATTAGAACCGATCGTGGTATTAAGCAATCCCGCAAAAGAAACTTTAAGCCTAATAGTTAGTGATGTTACTTTAGTAAACACAACTGCAACTATCATAAATGAACTTGGTGCTGTCGTAAAAAGATTTGTTTTGAAAAATGGAATACAAAGTATTGATGTTAGTAATTTTTCTACCGGCATATATTACTTGAAGACAACATTGAAAGCAGCGAGAATAATGATCAGTCACTAAGAATGAATCGCAAGTTTTTAAATAGAAAAAATCCGGGACGCCAATCCCGGATTTTTCGATATAGAATAAGGGCCGTAACATTTATTCTATGATGCATTTAATAGTCGTAACAATTTTTTTTGAGATATCAAAATTGACTAAAAAAAATCCTCCACTTTTCAGTGAAGGATCTTTTTTTATTAGGACATAATTTAATTAATATTAATAATCCCTGTTGTATCCGCCGCCGCCACCGCTGCTGCGTCCACCGCCGCCGCTGCTGCGACCGCCACCACCACCGTATCCACCGCCGCTGCTACGTCCACCGCCGCCGCCGTATCCGCCGCTACCGCCACTGCTGCGTCCACCGCCGCCGCCGTATCCACCACCGCTACCGCCGCTGCGCTTTTTGTAACCACCTTCGCCTTCCTGGCGGGGTTGTGATTCGTTAACGATTAGTTTGCGGCCCATAACTTCTGTTTCGTTAAGGTTAGCGATTGCAGTACGAGCTGCTTCATCGTCTTCCATTTCAACAAAACCGAAACCTTTGCTACGGCCATTCATTTTGTCTTTCAAAATTTTACCGCTGGTAACGCTACCATACTGTGTAAAAAGATTGCTTAAATCTTCGTCAGTCATTGTCCAACTAAGATTTCCTACGTAAATGTTCATTGTAAAAACTTTTATAAAATAATAAATAAATAAAATGATTTAGTAGTTACAATAAACTGAATCCGACTTCTAAAAAAGCTACTTCAGCCAATAGCAAAAAAACTAAAACCATTAAGTACCTCATAAAGATAGGTATTTCCCATTAAAAGCGATAGTTTTTTAATTAAAATTAATATAGGTCCCCGGAAGGCCCGATTCAGGGTATTCAGGAGCAGAATGCAGTGTGGGGATAAAAAATAATGCAGCACCCTTTTTAAATGTGATTTCAAGTCCGGCATCTAAATTAAAAGCCCACCTTGAGGCGGGCTTTTAATCGATATTCTAAATTATTCTGAAATCACTTCGAACTCAACTTCAGTCTCGTTTCCGTTTCCAAAGTCGATCTTAGCTTTAAAAGTACCTAATTCTTTTACTTCATCAATGATGCTGATGCGGCGACGATCGATCTCGTATCCCTTTTGTTCCTTAATAGCACGGGCTATTTGAACAGAAGTCACGCTACCAAAGATTTTGCCACTGGTACCCGTTTTTGCACCAATTTTCAAAGTTCCTTCTTTAAGAACCGCAATAACGCTGTTGAGTTCGGCCAACAATTTAGCTTCTTTCTTAGCTTGTTGCTTCTTTTTTTCTTCCATCATTTTCATGTTGGAAGGGCTAGCTTCAATGGCCAGTTTAGAAGGTATCAGGAAGTTACGGCCATAACCATTTTTAACAGTTACCAGCTCATTAACGCCACCGAGATTGTTTACGTCTTGTATTAGTATTACCTGCATGATTTTGCATTTTTACCCAATTAAGCCTGTTGGCAAAACTTTCTCCCGATAGTTATAAGGGGTTAGGGTGGTGAAAAAAAAAAGCCATCCTCAGCCGATTCCCGAAGGGAAAGGACGAGATGTGAAGACTCCTGTTGTTTTATTTAAAGAACTTTATTTGCCTCTCCAAAAAACCATCTTGATCGTGATGTTTTTGTTGCCTTCCTTTCGGGAAAGATAGGATGGGCATCTATTTCAACAGATCTGTTACGTAAGGTAGAATAGCCATTTGACGAGCTTTCTTTACTGCTTCGCTTACTTTACGCTGGAATTTTAACGAGTTCCCGGTAATGCGGCGTGGCAATAATTTACCTTGTTCATTCAGAAACTTTTTAAGGAAATCACCATCTTTATAATCGATGTAATGGATTCCCATTTTCTTAAAGCGGCAATATTTCTTTGGACGCTTCTCAGCTTTAATGGCTGTGAGATACTTTATTTCATTTGTCTTTGCCATGATTATGCCTCCGCTTTTTCTGTTACTGAATGTTGTACACCACTTCTCTTTTTGATATTGTACTCAACGGCGTATTTATCGAGTACAGTAAACATGTGACGCATCGCTGATTCGTCACGCAAAAGTTGAATTTTCAACTTTTCATTGAAGCTGGTTGGCGCAGAATACTCCATAACCCAATAAAGACCAGTGGTCTTTTTGGCTACGGGATAGGCCAGTGATTTTAGTCCCCATGGTTTGCTGTGCGCTACTTCACCGCCGTTTTCTTTAACGAGGGCTTCGTATTTTTTCTGGGCAGCTTTATATTCTTCCTCAGAAAGCACAGGGGTAAAAATCACCATCAATTCGTAGTTGCTCATTTACCTGTTTTTTGTTTATAAATAAAAATTGTTAATCCGTTTTTTGAACGGGGCAGCGAAGGTATGTCAAAAAGCTTGTAAAACAAGGTGGAGATGGAGGTTTTTTACAGGAAGAAATGTTTTTTTGTAGGATATTTGATAAAGAAGGCAGGTCTTGTTTTTTTTGTTACATTTTTTATGCTCAATATTCGACGCTCCATTATCAATATTCAAGTGAAAAGGTACTGATACAAAAAAGCCCGCTATTGAATAGCAGGCTAATATATTTCATCCTTCTACAGGAGTTATTTCTTTCCTAAAGCATTCACTTTCAAAGCTAGCTTCCTCTTAAGATTCGCTGCTTTGTTCTTATGAATTGTGCCACGTTTTGCTAACTTGTCGATCATAGAAGCTACAGTGGGTAATTTGTCTGCAGCGGCTTTTTGATCTTCAACAGCCCTGATATCCCGGATTGCATTACGGGTCGTTTTGCCATAATAGCGGTTGCGTTCGTTGCGCTTCGTGCTCTGACGGACATCTTTCTTAGTTGCTGCGTGATTTGCCATTTAATTCTTTTTTTGGGCTGCAAAGATAGGGAATTGCATTTGATTAAATGCTTTTTCCTAGAAATTTTTTATCTGGTAAGTGAGTATGGGAATGAGACAAAAGATGAATAGTCGGAAGATTTTCAAAGCCTGGTGAAGTCCTTGCGCTGATCACCGGCGGACTTATTTACCTATTCACTCAAAAAACCGATATTTGCATCCCGATTTCACCTATATATCTATAAAATTTTAAGCTAAAATGAAGGATTTCCAGTTTATTACCAATGCCCATCCGGGCTATATTGAGAATCTATACAATGACTTTGTCAAAGATCCCGGAAGTGTTGATGTTGAATTGCGAAAATTTTTTGAAGGCTATGATTTTGCTGTTTCGGAAACAAAACCAGGTAGTACCCCTCCGGCCAAACAAAACGGAAAGATTGCCTTGCCTGCCGGTCAGCTTGATAAGGAATTTGCCGTGTTTAAACTTATCCGGTCATACAGAAACAAAGGTCACCTGATAGCTAAAACAAACCCGATCAGGGAAAGAAAAAATCGCCATGCCAACCTTGAATTATCCCATTTCGGATTAAGTGATGCAGACCTCGATACTTCCTTTGAAGCGGCACAATTTATAAGCCTGGAAAAAACAACGCTGCGAAATATCGTGGCACATCTGCAAAAAGCTTACACCAATCATGTAGGTGTTGAATTCAGCTATCTTAAAAATGATGAAAAAGTTCAATGGCTTAAAAATGCAATGGAAAAAACATTGTTAGAACCAGTGCCGATCGAACAAAAAAAACGCATACTCCAAAAATTAAATGAAGGAGTAATTTTCGAAAAATTCCTTCATACGAAATATATCGGTCAAAAAAGATTTAGCCTCGAGGGCGGAGAAACAACCATTGCAGCATTGGATGCGATACTAAATACCTCCGCATCAACAAACGTGGAAGAAGTTGTGTTTGGAATGGCCCACCGGGGAAGGTTAAATGTACTTGCAAATATTTTGGGAAAAACATATGCACAGATCTTTACCGAATTTGAAGGAACCGCAACGCCAGATACTACGATGGGAACTGGAGATGTAAAATACCATCTCGGGTTTAGCAGTGATGTGGACACAGCTTCGGAAAAAAAAATGCACTTAAAACTTTGTCCCAATCCTTCTCACCTGGAGGCAGTAGATCCGCTGGTAATTGGATTTGCACGCAGTAAAGCCGATGTGTTGTATAATAGTGATTACGATAAGATTCTTCCTGTATTGATTCATGGTGATGCTTCTGTTGCGGGCCAGGGAATTGTGTATGAGGTTTTACAAATGAGCAAACTGAAGGGTTATTATACAGGAGGTACTATACATTTTGTAATAAATAACCAGATCGGATTTACCACTGATTTTGATGATGCACGCAGTGCTGATTATTGTACATCCGTTGCAGCGATGGTACAGGCGCCTGTGTTTCATGTAAATGGCGACGATGCTGAAGCTGTAGTGAAAGTTGCAGAAGTGGCTACCCAATATCGCCAGAAGTTCAACAGCGATATTTTTATAGATATGGTTTGTTACCGGCGCCATGGCCATAACGAGGGTGATGAACCTAAGTTTACACAACCACAATTATATGCGCTTATCGATAAGCATCTTAACCCGCGGGAAGTGTACACGCAATTTTTAATTGAGAACGGTGAACCTGATGCAAAAGCACTAGCCAAAGAAATGGAACAAAAGTTTTTGGCAGAATTACAGGAACGCCTGGACGAAGTAAAACAAAACCCCTTGCCATATACTTACCAGAAATCAGAAACCTGGTGGCAAAGCCTTCGCAGGGCAACAGTGGAAGATTTCAATGCATCACCTGTTACTGCGATCAAAACGGAGGAACTGAAAAGATTATTTGATGGCTTGATGAAATGGCCCGCTGATTTTAAGCCATTAAAAAAAGTTGAGAAGCTTATCCAGGATAAAATAAAATTATACACTGACCAGCAAAAGATAGATTGGGCAACAGCGGAACTACTTGCATATTCCAGCCTTTTAACAGAAGGAAAGGATGTACGAATGAGCGGGCAGGATGTTAAGCGGGGAACCTTTAGCCATCGCCATGCAGTTCTATACGATGAAACCACGAATGCAGAATACAACAGGCTGGATCATTTCAATGAAAATCAATCGCCTTTCCGCATTTTCAATTCTTTATTAAGTGAGTATGCTGTTTTAGGCTTTGAGTATGGTTATTCAATGGCCAATCCAAATGCACTTGTACTTTGGGAAGCGCAGTTCGGCGATTTTGTGAACGGCGCCCAAATTATCATCGACCAGTTTATTTCAGCGGCAGAAACAAAATGGCAGCGGATGAACGGTGTAGTAATGTTATTGCCGCATGGCTATGAGGGACAGGGCCCGGAACACAGCAGTGCCAGAATGGAGCGTTTTTTACAACAATGTGCAGAGTTGAATATGGTGATCACAAATGTAACTACCGCCGCTAATTTTTTCCATGTATTGCGCCGGCAACTGGCATGGCCTTTCAGAAAACCCTTGATCGAATTTTCACCCAAAGCAAATCTTCGCCTACCGGCCAGCTACAGTGATATTTCAGAATTTACAACTGGCGGCTTCAAAGAAATTTATGATGATTCGGCGGTTACAGATGCTGCCAGTATAAAAAAGGTTTTGCTTTGCAGCGGAAAAGTATATTTCGATCTGCTAGAACGAAAACAAAAAGAAAACCGTAATGATGTAGCGATCATTCGCCTGGAACAAATTTATCCATTGCCGCAAAATCAACTGGATGTTTTATATAAAAAATACAGCAAAGCCATCTGGTATTGGGTGCAGGAGGAGCCCCAGAATATGGGTGCTGCAACATTCCTTAGAATGAATTTAAAGAATATCAACTTTTATATTATCAGCAGGCAGGCAAGTGCGGCTACGGCTACGGGTTATTCGAAGGTGCATGCTAAAGAACAGGCGGAGATTGTGGATGCGGCGTTTAGTATGTAAAAGCTGCAAGCCGTAAGCCTCAAGCTACAAGCTTTGAGAAACTGATGATTAAAGAGAGCATTGATACAGCGTACAGAACAAAAAATTGAATGGTAAGGCTTGCAGCTTGTAGCTAACAGCTTGTAGCTGGTCAAAAAGGATATACAAAGATTATTAATTTACTAAAAGCATAATAGCAACAACCCATGTTTCAAAATCTCAGTGAAAAGTTAGAATCGGCGTTTAAAAATATTAAGGGCCAGGGTAGGATAACGGATCTAAATATTGCTAATACAATAAAGGACATTCGCCGTGCATTGGTTGATGCCGATGTGAACTATAAAATTGCCAAAGAATTTACCGATAGGATAAAAGACAAGGCGCTTGGTGAAAAAGTTTTGACATCCGTTAGCCCCGGCCAGTTAATGGTAAAGATCGTACAGGATGAATTGACAGAACTAATGGGCGGAAAAGAAAGCGACTTTAATTTAACGGGAAATCCCGCCATTATTTTGATTGCAGGTTTGCAGGGTAGTGGTAAAACCACCTTTAGCGGTAAACTCGCTAATTATCTTAAAACAAAAAAAGGGAAATCTCCTTTATTGGTAGCAGCTGATATTTACCGTCCTGCTGCAATTGATCAGTTAGAGGTACTTGGTGGCCAAATAGGTGTGGAAGTTTATAGTGAAAGAGAAAATAAAGATGCTGTATCAATTGCTCTAAATGCCATCAAAGAAGCGAAGGCAAAAAATAAGAACGTGATCATAATTGATACGGCCGGACGGTTGGCAGTAGACGAAGTGATGATGATGGAAGTGGCAAATATTAAGGCCGCTGTTAATCCACAGGAAATTTTATTTGTAGTGGACAGTATGACCGGGCAGGATGCTGTGAATACTGCAGCAGCCTTTAACGAGCGCCTCGATTTTAGTGGCGTTGTTCTTACTAAACTGGATGGTGACACAAGAGGTGGTGCGGCGCTTTCAATTAAATACACCGTAAACAAACCAATTAAATTCAGCAGCAGCGGCGAAAAGATGGACACACTGGATGTGTTCTATCCTGAAAGGATGGCACAACGCATTCTTGGAATGGGAGATATTGTAAGCCTGGTAGAAAAAGCACAGGAGCAATTTGATGCAGCCGAAGCCGCGAAACTTGAAAAAAAGATACGGAAGAACCAGTTTGATTTTGAGGATTTCAAGACACAATTGCAACAGATCAAGAAAATGGGTAATCTGAAAGACCTGATGGCGATGATACCGGGGGTTGGGAAACAGATAAAAGATCTTGACATCAATGATGATGCTTTCAAGGGCATTGAAGCAATGATAAACTCTATGACAGTGGAAGAAAGGCGCAACCCGGATGTGATCAACACGGGACGTAAACAACGGATTGCCAAAGGAAGCGGAAAGGATATTGCCGAGCTCAACCAGTTTTTGAAGCAGTTTGAACAAATGAAAGACATGATGAAGACGATGAATAAGATGCCTATGGGACGCATGATGCCCGGAATGGGGAAACGTTAAATACCTCATATTCAATAATTTTTAATAATTTATTTTGGATAATTTGAGGGAGCTACTTACCTTCGTCTTCCTTTTTTAAAAAAGGCTAGAAACCCTATTTATTCACAACCAAGAAAATTTCTATTTTTTATGGCTGTTAAAATGAGATTGCAACGACATGGCTCCAAGAAGAGGCCATTCTATTTCATCGTTATCGCGGATGCCCGCGCCCCACGTGATGGAAAATTTATTCAAAAATTAGGTTCTTACAATCCACTGACCGTTCCGGCTACAATCCAGATCGATCGTCAGAAAGCATTGGATTGGCTTCAGAAAGGTGCTCAACCCACCGATACTGTACGCCGTATCCTTTCTTTCAAAGGAGTACTGTTCCTGAAACATTTATTGCGTGGTGTAGGTCTTGGTTTGTTTGATGAAGCTACCGCTATGGAGAAATTCACCAAATGGAGCCAGGAACACGATGCAAACATCAACAGGCGCCAGGGTGCTCATAAAAAAGCACGTAATGATCGCCGTGATGTTCCTGTAGTTAGAAAAGTTGCTGAAAAAGTAAGCGAGGCTCCATCAATGGAAGCTGCCGCATCTGAAGAAACCAAAACAGAAGATTAATACCATCTGTTCCAGTCAATTCATTGAAGTCCTTCATTAACGTGGAGGACTTTTTTTGTTGAACATTGAGCATTGTATGTTGGGTATTGAAAATTAATTTGGAGACTTCGCTCATTGGAGAGTTTGAGGAAAATATTCAATATCCAACGTACAATATTCAATGTTCGATTAGAATACATCCAGAAACCAGTATCCAGAAACCAGTATCCAGAATCCACTATCTTGCATCTTCATCATGCCACAATACTTTAAAATAGGAAAATTCGCTGCGAGTTATGGCCTTCACGGAGAACTCGTGCTGCAACATGTGCTCGGAAAAAAAACAACCCTCAAAGGATTGCAAACCCTTTTCATTGAACAATCGAAGGATAATTTTTTACCTTATTTTATTGAGAAGACAACTATAAAAACTGATACAGAAACCTATATAAAACTTGAAGGCGTACATAGCAAAGAAATAGCAAGAAAACTTACACCAAAAGAAGTATGGCTTGAGGAGGCTGACTTTAAAAAATTTGCAGCCAAAGCAGCACCTGTTGCATTGCTTGGTTACTCAATGATAGATGTTGATAAGGACCTGGGTGAAATCATCGAGGTAATTGAACAGCCACACCAGATATTGTGTACCATTCTTTATAAAGGAAAAGAAGCGCTGATTCCCGTGCATGAAGCAAACCTGATAAAAATGGATAAGAAAAATAAAAAGGTTTTTGTGGAGGTGCCAGAGGGACTGTTAGAGATTTATGAATAGGGGAATAAGTGAATGTTGAAAATATGAGGGTTATTGCCTTAATCGGAAGCTAATTGAATTCTTATAGCCTACCTATGAAACCATTTATCCTAACTTTCTTATCAAAATAAAAAGTTCGCATTTTCACCATTCACCATTGACCATTCACCATCGACCTATCTTGCATTATGAAGCCTTCCCAACGCATCATTGCTCATTTTGACCTCGATTCTTTTTTTGTTTCCGTAGAGGTATTAAACGATCCTTCACTGAAAGGCAAACCGGTGATCGTGGGAGGAAGCGAACGCGGGGTTGTTGCAGCCTGTAGTTATGAAGCAAGAAAGTTTGGGATTCATTCAGCTATGCCATCAGCCAGGGCCAAACAACTTTGCCCGCATGCTATTTTTATCAAAGGACACTACAGCGATTACAGTAAATACTCAAGGTGGGTTACACAGATCATAGCAGCAAAAGCACCACTGTTTGAAAAAGCCTCTGTTGACGAATTTTATCTCGACCTAACGGGAATGGATAAGTTTTTCACACCATTGCAATGGACCATTGATCTTAGAAAACAGATTATTGAGGAAACCAGGCTGCCAATTTCGTTTGGACTGGCGAGTAATAAAATGATGGCAAAGATGGCAACGAACCAGGCCAAGCCAAATGGTTATTTACAAATACCGTTCGGAAAGGAAAAAGAATTCCTTGCTCCATTACCTGTTTCAAATATTCCTGGCGTGGGTGAGCAAACGAACCTCATCCTGAGATCGATGGGAATCGAGACCATCAGTCAAATTGAAGAAACTGGTATAGCAGCATTGGAAGGTCGTCTGGGTAAATGGGGTGTAGATCTCTGGCAGAAGAGCCAGGGTATTCATAACAGTGACGTGAGCCCTTATCATGAAGCAAAATCAATTTCTTCCGAAAATACTTTTGACGAAAATAAGACAGACCTGGTCTTTATAAAAAAAGAATTGGTAAGGCTTACAGAAAAAATATGTTTTGAGTTAAGACAGGATGAAAAAGTAGCGGGCTGTGTTGCAGTAAAGATCCGCTATCCTGATTTTGAAACCACATCCAGGCAAACCACGATACCCTATAGCTGTGCTGATGATGAGATCATTCCTGTCGTAAAAGATCTTTTTCAAAAACTATATAAGAAGGGTATACCAATACGGTTGCTTGGCGTAAGGTTAAGTGAACTTACCAATAATGCAATACAAACGAACCTCTTTGACGATGCAGAAAAGAAATCAGATTTGTACAAAGCAATCGATGAAGTAAAGAACAGGTTTGGAAAATCGTTTGTAAAAAGAGCTTCTTCAGGTTGACCTTGATGATTTGATGATTTGGTGATTTGATAATTAAATTTATCCCGAACGAACTTCCCAATCATCAAATCATCAACTCATCAAATGGATTCACTCATCAATAAGATCCTCCAGCGTTTTCTTCTCCAGTATTTTTAAAGTTACATCCCGGGTAATCGCCATTACTTTTTTAAGGGCACAGTTTTTCTCATTGCAATCATTGCATTTTTTATAAAAATTCAGGCTTACACATGGAAGCATGGCAATGGGGCCTTCGATTATGCGCATAACTGCAGCGAGAGAAGTCTGCTTTGGTGCATCAAAAAGGAAATACCCGCCTCCTTTGCCCTTCTTGCTGTCTAGTATATTGTTTTGTTTAAGCAGAAGCAGGATAGATTCCAGGAATTTAACCGGAATTTTTTTCCTTGTGGCAATTTCTGCGATGAGCACCGGGCCCTGTCCATATTGGGAGGCAAGGTAGCCAAGTGCCTTCAACCCATATTTTGTTTTTTGCGAAAGCATAATTTTGACTAAAAGTAAATTATTTTATCAATATTAGTCTACTTGTTTGGTAGAGTATTATATTTGTGTTCTAAAATTATAGTTTATGAGTTTACGATTAGGGGACATCGTTCCCAACTTTACAGCAAATACCACAGCTGGGGAAATAGATTTTTATCAATTTCTTGCTGATGGCTGGGGGGTATTGTTTTCTCATCCTGCAGATTATACACCTGTATGTACAACTGAATTGGGAAAAACCGCATTGCTGAAACATGAGTTTGAAAAAAGAAATGTAAAAGTATTAGCTGTTAGTGTTGACCCGCTTGAAAAACATATCGGCTGGCAAAAGGATATTAATGAAACGCAGCATTGCAATGTGGAATTTCCAATTGTTGCGGATGAAGATAAAAAAGTAGCCACATTGTATGATATGATCCATCCCAATGCATCCGAAACATTTACAGTACGTTCTTTATTCATCATTGGTCCCGATAAAAAACTAAAACTTTCTCTTACCTATCCTGCCAGTACAGGAAGAAATTTTGTTGAAGTATTGCGTGTGATCGATTCTTTGCAATTAACCGCTAAGTATAGTGTAGCAACTCCTGCAGACTGGAAACCTGGTGAAGACGTGATCGTGGTGCCTGCTGTGAGTACGGAAGACGCGATCAAAAAATTTCCTAAAGGGGTGACTATCGTAAAACCGTATTTGCGTTACACGCCACAGCCAAACATTGATTAGTTTGATTTGACTTGATAATTCAGTCGCGGTTAACCGGGATTTTTATGCATTCTTTTTTAATTGTTGCATGAACGCCCTGAATTCTTTCGGCATTTCTGCTGTTAACTCAATGCGCTCATTGTTTTCATTATTGAAAATTAGTTTATAAGAGTGCAAAGCAAGCCTGCTTATCATAGGCCTTTCTTCCTCGTCATGCTTGCTTAGTTTGAACTTCTTTTTTATAGCAGATAATAACAGCGGCTTACCGTCACCGTACAATGGGTCGCAGGCAAGGGGATGGCCGATATTTTTTGAATGAACCCTGATCTGGTGTGTGCGGCCCGTATGCAACTGAAATGAAACCAGTGAAAAATTTGGATTCGCATCCAGTACTTCATAGCTGGTTAACGAAGGCTTTCCATTCCTGTTAACGCTCATCATTCCCTTATTAACACCATGTTCAGCAATAGGGGCGTCAATTTCACCTGTCTTGCTTGCGGGCGAGCCATGGACAATACCGAGGTAATATTTTTCAATTTTCCTTTCTTCAAATAATTTTGAAAAATATTTATGTGCGGTCTCGTTTTTTGCGAAGATCAGCAGGCCGCTTGTATCCTTATCAAGCCGGTGAACAGTAAATATTGTTCCGTATTTATTTATTAATATTTCCTTAAGGGATTTTTCTGATTGCTCCCGGTCGGGAATCGTCAATAAACCGGCAGGCTTATTCACAGCAACAAAATCATCATTTTCAAAAACGATCGTTAAATTATTTTTTGCCAACTTGCTTATTTTGGAAGTTCTTTTTTTCGCTATGGGTTTTAAATTTTCTTGGAGTTGGAATTTTTACTTCCTTTTCACGGGTGAATTTTTTTGATGGAGGAACTTTTTCACCGATAGCTTCAGCAATTTCTTTATCTGTAAAATTGGTCGCTTTTAATTTCCCGGCAGCTACTGCGTGCTTTTCCGGAACCGGAGCATCAGAGACCGCAACCTTACTGCTTTTCTTTTTTGATTCATTCATGTACTTCAACAACCGGATTTCTTTGTCACTCAAGTAACGCCATTTACTGCGTTCTACATTTTTCTTGGTGAGGCCGGCGTACATAACCCGGTCCAAACCTTTTACATCATAACCCAGGTGTTCGAAAATACGGCGAACAATGCGATTTCGGCCACTGTGAATTTCGATACCAATGATCGATTTGTCTTTTGAATCTGCATAAGCAAGGCTATCCACCATTACCGGCCCGTCTTCAAGGATCAAGCCATCAACGATCTTATCAAAATCAGCTTTGTTCAATATTTTATCGAGCTTCACTTCATAGATCTTTTTTATTTCATAGCTGGGATGAGATAATTTTTGCGTAAGGTCTCCGTCATTCGTCAGCAATAAAACCCCCGAGGTATTCCTGTCTAATCTTCCAATGGGATAAACCCTTTCGTCTGTCGCTTTTTTTATGAGTTCCAACACGGTTTTTCGGCCCTGGGGATCATCGGTGGTAGTTATATAATCCTTAGGTTTGTTCAATAAAATGTAAACAAGGTTCTTTGTAACAAACAATTTTTTATTGTTGAAAAAGATCTCATCCAAAGGTTGAACTTTATAACCCGGCTCTGTTGCTATGGTGCCGTTAATTTTCACTTTGCCCTCACTGATTAAATTCACCGCATCCCTTCTTGAGCAAATTCCACAATGTGCCAGGAATTTGTTCAGCGGCATTACTGTATTGGTTGTTGGGCCCGTTTTTGTTTTATCAGGATTAGAAGACCTGTTTTTATCAGCAACATCAGTAGTTGCCGGTTTCGAAAAGCCTTTATTCTTTGCCGCCATCCTTGCCTGGTATTTTTCTTCTTTTAATTTATCGAAGTAGGCATTCTTTTCTTTGCGGGCCTGTTTCTTTTCCTGGCGGATTCCTTCTTTAACTACACTATTTTTTTTGGGAGTTACAAATTTTTGAAATGGAGACTGGCTCATGTTGAAGATTTATGCTGTTTTCCAACAGTAATGAGCGGTAAAGATAACATTTCTCTTGCACACAGCATGTTGCTTTCTTTCGGACAAACTGTTATAAAAATAACCATCCAGTGACGGAATTGATTAACTTAATTGGGAAAAATCGTTGAGGATTATCTTATAATAATCAAGTCTCTTTAAATTAAACTAATTGACAAACATCGTTGTCAGGAAGTTTTAAAAAATGGCTTGATTCAAAACGAAGCAAGTCAGATGTGAAAATAATGGCAAGCTTCCAATATAAAACAGCTGTCAAAACACTTTGAAACAATGATTTGTCGCACTATGCCATGATACTTGACTGTCAGCCTCAGCTTGTGGAAGATAATTTTCGTAAATAACAAACTGATCAAGAATAATTTATTAAACCGCTGTTACAAAATAAAAAGGGGCCTACGGCTCTAAGATCTCATTTGCAAAGAACTTAAATTTCGTTTTATTTGTGCCTCAGCCTGACAATCTTTGGCGGCCTGGCTTTAACTTAATCTAAATTGGGATTACTGGCTAACAGCGAAAGTTGAAACAGGAATCTTGAGCCGGGCATACAAAAAATAAAAGGCGCCATACCAATGACGCCTCTTGAACAAAATCTTTTTTTTTACTTAGAAGTCTTCCCTCTTTTCGCATGCTTTTCTTTTTTGATTTCCTCCATTTTTTTCTGTTGATCAGGAGTAAGAACTGCTTTGCGTTCTGCCGCTGCACTGGTTTTTAATTCTTCCATCTTCTTCTTTTTAGCTGCTTCATCCAAAGAATTATCTTCTTTAATGGCTTTCATCTTTGCATGGTTGCTTTTTTCCTGGTCTTTTAACTTCCCCGCCTGTTCATCTGATAAACCAAGTTCTGACTTCATTTGGGCTCTTTTCTTTTCAGCATGCTGTTTTTGCTCTTGTCTATGCTGCTGTTTTGATTGTGCAAGTTTTTCTTTCTGTTCAGGAGTGAGTACCGCATTTTTTCTGGCTTTTTGTTCTTTATGTAGCTCAGCAAGTTTTGCATTTCTTTCTGTCTCAGTCAATGTTTTGTCATTTTGAATAGCCGCTTTTTTGACCCTTGCTTCTTCACGGTTGGCAATTAATTCTTTTTTTTGATCTTCGCTTAAATTGAGCTCCTTCATTTCTTTCTTATGACCCTTTTTATCGCCTTTATAAGCAGCTTTCATTGACCAGATCTGCTCTTTCTTTGTTTTGCTGCTGTCCTGGGCAGTAACTGATAAACCCAGAGTGATCACAGCAAATAATGATACGAATAACTTTTTCATGCTTTAATTTTTAATTGTTAGGCGGCATAGACGCCGAATGAACCTGTATGTTTAAAGATTAGCTGTTAAGGAAATTGGAAAGCCGCAAGTGTCACAGCATCCTGGCATCAGTTACAAAACAGCAAAGGTCATTAATTATATATAATCAACAGGTTAAAGCTAACTGCTCACGCAACTGTTGGCGTTCCCTTTCAATTATCCTTATTTGCCAGTTGCCCACATGCAGCATCAATGTCTTTTCCCCGGCTGCGGCGAACCCTCACATTTACTTTATTCTTTGCAAGATGATCGGTAAAAACCTGGGTGGTATCTTCACTTGGTTTTACAAATGCGGCACCAGCAACCGGGTTGTATTCAATTACATTGATCAGGTGGGTAGGTACCCGGCGATAAATCTTTATGAGATCTTCAGCGTCCTGGATGGAATCATTTTTATCGCTAAATAAAATGTATTCAAGCGTGATATCATTTTTTGTTTTATCATAAAAATAATTCAATGCCTCAATCAATAATTCGATCGTGTTTGTTTCATTGATCGGCATGATCTCATCGCGTTTTTTATCGGTAGGTGCATGTAATGACAATGCTAAATTAAAGCGCACCTGGTCATCACCGAGTTGTTTGATCATTTTGGCCACACCTGCAGTAGAAACGGTGATTCGCTTGGGACTCATCGCCATGCTATCACTTGCGGTGATCCTATCGATGGATTTCAACACATTTTTATAATTGAGTAATGGTTCGCCCATTCCCATGTAAACGATATTGGATAATTTTTTGTCGTACACTTTTTCGCTTTGTTCATTGAGCATGGCTACCTGGTCGTAGATCTCGTCGAAAGTCAGATTGCGCTTACGATCCATCATACCGGTTGCGCAAAATTTGCAGGTAAGGCTGCAGCCGATCTGGGATGAAACACAGGCCGTATTTCTTTTTTCAGTGGGAATCAGTACACCTTCAATCAAATGCCCATCAAAGGTTTTAAATCTTGATTTCAATGTACCATCACTGCTATGTTGGGTAGCATCAACAGTGATTGCATGCATGTCAAAATCTTCTGCCAGTTTTTTGCGCAAGTCGAGTGACAGATTGCTCATCTCATCAAAATTGCGGGCATTTTTTTTCCATAACCATTCATAGGCTTGTATGGCACGGAATTTTTTATCGCCGATCGATTCAAAATAATCTTTCAACTCCTGCAAGCTAAACTCACGTATATTTCTCGAATTTGACATCGGGCGAAGATACGAAACCGTTCCCGTTTCTCGTGTCCCATTGGTGGATTCGGCGCTCTTGCGGAGCAACATTAACATGATGAGTAACCCTTCCAGGAAATTAGATAACAGGAAACGAGTACCAATAAACTTTGAAGAAACTAACTAACTTGCAGCCGAAAATAGCTTTCTGATATTCACAAATATTTTAAATCTGTTAAACTTTACCAATATTATATTTGCTGAGTAATGTGTTTGAGGTTCAAGGGAGTGACACAACGATGTTGGGCTCTATACAAATGCTGGTTAAATAAAAATTAAGAAATGGAAGTAGTTTATGTTGTTGATGTTGTTAGAACCCCAATTGGAAAGTATGGTGGGGCTTTGTCGAATGTGCGGCCGGATGATCTTTTAGCACATGTGATCAAAGCGCTGCTCGAACTCAATCCGGGTGCAGATGTAAATGCAATTGAAGATGTGATTGCAGGAGCGGCAAATCAAAGCGGGGAAGATAACCGAAATGTGGCACGCATGGCGGCCTTATTAGCAGGATTACCGGTGAGTGTTGCTGGAAACACCGTTAACCGGCTTTGCGCAAGTGGCCTGCAGGCAATAATGGATGGTTCAAGGGCCATTGCCTGCGGCGATGCAGAAATGGTGATCGCCTGTGGTGCAGAAAGTATGAGCCGGGCTCCTTTCGTGATGCCGAAAAGCAGTTCAGCGTTTGATAGAAATGCACAGATATTCGACACAACCATGGGCTGGCGTTTTATCAATAATAAATTATCCAACCTTTATTATCCCTATACCATGGGGGAAACAGCGGAGAATGTTGCCAAACAATGGAACATCAGCCGCCATGCGCAGGACGAGTTTGCACTTGAAAGCCAGCAAAAATATGCTGCTGCTTTAAGGGATGATAAATGGAAAGAAGAAATTGTTCCCCTACGTGTTACCATCGGGAAGGAAATGTTTGATATGGTAAATGATGAACATCCGCGTTTGTCATCACTCGACAAACTTGCACAACTAAAACCTGCTTTTGTAAAAGATGGTACGGTAACGGCAGGGAATAGCAGCGGAATTAATGATGGGGCTGCTGCTATGTTATTGGCCAGTGAAGCTGCAGTGAAAAAATACGGGTTGACTCCCATGGCTAAAATTAAAAGCAGGGCTGTTGTTGGTGTTGATCCGGCTATCATGGGTATTGGACCCGTACCTGCAACAAAAAAGGCACTGGCAAGGGCAGGCCTCACGGTGGCAGACCTTGATCTTATTGAATTAAATGAAGCATTCGCATCCCAAAGTATCGCCTGCATTCACGACCTCGGCCTGGATCTTGAAAAAGTAAATGTAAATGGCGGTGCTATTGCACTGGGTCACCCGCTTGGCTGCAGCGGTGTGAGAATTTCTACGACACTGCTTCATGAAATGAAAAAAAGAAAAAGTAAATATGGGCTTGCAACGATGTGTGTGGGAGTAGGGCAGGGTGCGGCTATTATTTTTGAAGCTGTATAAATAAGGAATAAAGAATAAGAAATAAGGAATAAGAAATAAGGAATAAGAAATAAGGAATAAGAAAGTCAGCTGATGTGTTTTCAGCTTTCTTAAACGTTATTTTATGTTTTTCATTCCTTTCCTAATTTACAACCTGTTCAGGAGTTTCTTTATTAACCTGTAGTTAATCACGATACATAATATCAATAACAGGATTGCAACCAATATTATACTACTGTTTATAAAAGGTGAAAGCTCATCCCTTCCATTCAACGAAAAATGTTGAAAAGAATATTGGATCATTGCAGTTAATGCCAATGCTGATAAAATAATGATTGCATAAACAGAGATCCACTTCCTTGCTACCGTTTTGCTTATCCAGTCGGGAGAATAACCAAGTGTAATGAGTAATTGCAGGTT
Source organism: Ferruginibacter sp. (assembly GCA_039921685.1). Taxonomy (GTDB): domain Bacteria; phylum Bacteroidota; class Bacteroidia; order Chitinophagales; family Chitinophagaceae; genus Ferruginibacter. The sequence continues at coordinate 27,446 of JBDSBG010000150.1, read as the reverse complement.
ATCCTTGCTTCTTGCGATCATTAATTGCAGGTAAAAGGAAAACAACATCAGGGCGAGTAATATCACCAGCACCTGTTCAACAGCCAGGCCGCTTACAATTACCTGCAATACCTGCTTCACCCTTCCGAACTTAGTCTTGTCTTTATTTACATGATAGTTTTTTTGCTGCAGGTGATCCAATAATCCAGTATTATTAGCATCATTGGTTTTTATATAAACACGTGCAGCAGGCGTATGTTCAGCGTTTGCAAAACTCTTGTTTGCCCATAACAAAAAACTTTCCGGAACCAACACAGAGTTGATTCGATCGCTAAGTGCAACAATATGTCCCCTGAAATTTTGAACTCCTTTTGGGCCATAGCATTCCAGTGTAACATTCAAAGCAGCTATACTGGTTTCTGATAATTGTGGAAGATCCTGGGCCGGCGCAAACACATTATACATCTCCAAAAAATCTGCAGAAAAAATAATGGGAACATCAGTTTGCCCGGGCTGCCATGAAAATGAGGGAGGAACAGTGTCAAGGAAATCATTTTTTATTGATTCTAAAAAAAGATCTGTTGTAAATGGTATAATGTTTCCTGCACTTGCTTTCACCCTGAACTGGTTGCTTAATAATGGTGCAGCATCTTTGATAGAGATTTGTTTTTTTAATTCCTCTACATCCAACGGAGAAAACCGGTTATCAGCCCCCATGTTTTCGTTGGTGATTGTTTTGGTTACTGAAATAAAATCGTACCCATTACTGCGGGGGTTTTTATCTTTCAACAATTGATTAATATCAATGTATACCTGTATGGAAGTTAACAGCAGGAATACACCGATCCCCAATCCAACATAGCTGAAAAATTTTGAAATTTTATTTTGACCCGTATTTAAGAAGGGCGCTATTTGTTTAAAAGAATTTGCCATTTGTATTTTTTAAGATATCAATTCGCAGCGTAAACATTTACAAGTAAAAGATGTCATCTACGGCAAAACAGTCCACCCTTTTCAGGTCTGCCAAAATAACTCCTGCTTTTCTCTTTGCTGTTTCTTCTTCTATTAATGCTGTTGCGATTTCACGGTTCTTTTCATCCAGGTGGCTAAACGGTTCATCCATTAACAAGAAATCGAATGGTTGTTGTAGTGCCCTAATGATTGCGATGCGTTGCTGTTCACCGAAACTGCAGGTTTTTACAAGTTTGCCAAGTTTGTTTTCAATTCCGAGTTTCGAAGCCATTTCAACAATGCAGTTGTCTTTATGCAAGGGTTCAAGCGCTCTCTTTATTTCAATATTCTTTAAAACGGTATGTTCCGGAAAAAGCCTCAGGTCCTGGAAAATGACACTTAAACTCTTACAACGAATACCGGAAAGGTCTTCAGCAGAAAAGCCTGCAATATTTTTCTTATTATACAAAATATTACCTGTGTAATCCCTTCGCATACCATACAAAAAATGGATCAGGGAAGTTTTACCGCTGCCGCTTGGCGCAATGATTTGAACTTTTTTTCCCTCTTCAAATTGTACAGAATTGTTCCAGATCTTCGACCTTTCGATCTTTTCTTTTTCTAAAAAAACAGGGACTACATTTTCTAAGTTTATTATCATAATCCTATAAAATAAAAGCCGTCATATCCACTTAATGACGGCTTTGTGTATAACTAATAGCTTTTTAAATATGTTACCTCGCAGGCGCAGTTTCTTCAATTGGTGCTATTTCAGGAGCTGTCATCTTTTCCTCATACATCGCATCGTCCATCAGCTTAGTCCTCATTGCTTTTCTTTGCTTATCAATACTGCTCATGGTACTAACGTAGTTGCTTAATTGTTTCAGGCTATTTGTATTCTTATCAACGAGGTTAAACTCAATATGCATATTGGAAGCGCCATCTTTAAATCCACCGCCGGTTGCGATCACGTTTTCCCACATCTTGATCGTAGCCTGGTAGGAAAGGTTATCAAGGCTGTCCTTTGTCATTACATCATTCATTGAGCTCATGAGCCCGGGAATGTTTAAATAAAATGCAGAAGTGGATCCAGCTATTTTATCAAGGAAACTAAAATTGCTATTGTTTGCAGTACTCAGGAATTTATCTGCTTCTAATTTGTCGGTGCCCAATACAAAATAATCGTCACTAACATTATAGGCGAATTTATTTTTCATTGATTCTCCCATCTTTTCATTTCCCATTTTATTCCCGGCTGCGATGAGTTTACCAAAAGCAGCCTTGTCGCCCACAGAAGCTGCAAATAAGCCAGTCGGCTCTGAAACGCCCATGCTATCTCTTTTCTTGAATGCTGAAACGGCAAGCAGGATATCTCCCTTATTTGCTTTGATAAAATCGTCAAATGTGAAGCCAAGCCTTGAAGCACCTGCGTTGATAAATCCTTCCGTGCCTGTAAGCTTAATAAATTCTTTAAGCCCATTGGGTTTGAAGCTCAATGCAAATAACATCACTACATCCTTTGCGGGAATGCGTTTTATCATCTCAGCATTAAGTTTTGTATCGCTGTATTTTTTATAAAGGTCGGTCAACTCCTTTCCTGCATACGTTTTCATGTCGATGTTGATCTTGCCATTGTCGAAATTCGTTACGCCGCTGATAAAGGTGTTTTCATAAAGTTTGCTCATGTTCAGCATGCTCATTGCCGCCATACCAGGGTTATCCGCCGTGAGTGCACCAATGCTTATCCAAAAATGAAAGTCGCCTTTGGTTGCAACAAGTTCGCTGAACTTTTCATCTTTTGCCAGGCTGTTATCCTCCGATAAAGAATAAATCTGTGCTGCTGCAGCAACAGCATCTCTTTTGGCAACAGGCGACGAGGAAGAATCAGTGTCATAAGGATTTTTATATTTGTTTGATTCATTCATGGCTGGTACATCAATGATAATAACAAATTTCTCTTTGTCCCAGGAGACGGTCATTTTAGCATTGGTTAAAAATTGAATGCCATCTTTCTCTTTGCCAGTAGCACCCTTCAGCATAGAGTTGTAAAATGTTTTAAATTTGGTAGCATCTTTAACTGTGCCTTCAACGCCAACATAGCCGCCCATGGAATCTTTTTGAATATAGATAACCAGGTTCTTTTTCCTGTCAATGCCTGTATTTTCCGGGTCGTTCAGCACGGATTTTATGTTTTCATCAAGGCCATACTCAGCATATGCCTCTTTAAACATTGCATTCTCTTTAATTTCTTCCCAGGGCAGTTTGGAAGACATAGACTCGCCATTCATAAGTATTACCAGCCCGGCCGTTTTAGGAATATATCGGCCTTCTTTGTTCGTTTTTTTGCTGCAGGAAGAAAAAATGAAAATTGCAGCCAAAAATAAAATTGATAAACGAAAACGTGATTGCATAAAATTGTTTTTTATTAATACAAAAATTCTGAGTTAGTAACCTGTTTATTTATATTTTGAAAGAATAATGGCAGATCATCCAATAGTATATTTCGTTGTTCTCCTGTCTTTAGATTTTTAACAACAGCAATTTTATTTTCTATCTCCTTACTTCCTATAATAATGATGTAAGGAATGTTCTTTTTCTCTGCATATTTAAATTGCTTGTCCAATTTCGCAGGCTCATGGAATAATTCGCAAGCGATGTTTTGTTGGCGCATTTGTTGAACCGTATTGAAAGTAAACAAACTTTCCCTTTCACCCATATTAAAAAAAAGTGCTTTTGTTGCAACCTGCAGGTTTTCTGGAAACAAGTTCAGTTCTTCAATTACATCATAGATCCTGTCTACACCAAAGCTGATACCTACACCCGGAATTCCCGGCACGCCGAATAGCCCGGTGAGGTCATCATACCTGCCGCCGCCACCAATGCTTCCCATCTTCACGGTAGAAGGGCCCTTCGCTTCCAGGATGATCCCCGTATAATAATTCAAACCCCTTGCAAGTGTGAAGTCGATATCGAGATTGATGTTGTGTGTTTGTGAAAGTATGTAAGTGAGTTCTTCAATGCCCTTTTTAGCCTGTTCGTTTTCACCGAAGATATTTTTTGCAGCCAATAATTTTTCTTCGTTATTCCCGGTAACGCCCAGGTAATTTTCTATGATATTAATTTGACCAGGATTTAAACCACGTTCGCTCAATTCAACCTTTACTTTATCAAGTCCTATTTTGTCAAGCTTATCAATTGTAATAGTGATGTCCATCATCTTTTCTACGCCGCCACATAATTCGGCGAGGGCGACCAGCATTTTCCTGCTATTGATCTTTAACTCATATTTGTTGAGGCCGAGATTAATAAACACCGTATGGTAAATATTGGCCAGTTCAATTTCATTCAACAATGAAATACTTCCAACAACATCTGCATCACATTGCGTGAATTCCCTGTACCTTCCTTTTTGTGGGCGGTCGGCCCGCCACACTGGCTGCATTTGATAGCGTTTATATGGAAACGTTAGTTGGCCATGATTCATTGCCACATACCTTGCAAATGGAATTGTAAGATCGTATTTCAATGCCCTTTCTGTAAGTGCAGTTGTATTTTTTCCCTGCATTAATTTTTCAAAACCTTCTTTCGCTTTGTCGGTATTTTTCGGATCATTCAATCCATTGTTTAATATTTTGAAAATTAATTTATCTCCTTCTTCCCCGTACTTACCCATGAGCGTTTCCAAATTCTCCATGGCAGGCGTCTCCAGGGGCTGAAAGCCATATAGCTCGAACACATCTTTGATAACAGAAAGAATATAATTTCTTTTTCTTACTGTTTCTGCAGCAAAATCACGCGTGCCTTGTGGTATGGATGGTTTGGACATTGTTAGCTGACGGTTTGTGCGTGAGTTACCAGGTACTGTTCAATGATTGCATCACAGCCTTTTTCAATTAATGCATATACTTCGTGATATCCGGCTTCAGTGCCGTACCATGGATCGGGTACATCCATGTTTTTACCTGGATATAACATGTTCAAAAAATAATCTACTTTATTTCCATAAGGTTTGGCGGCAAGCATTCCATCCATCTCTTTCAACACGTCGCCGGCCATTACGTAAATTTTGTCGTAAGCTTCAATGTCCTTTTTTGCAAACTTTCTTGCTGTTTGTTTACTGATATCTATGCCATGTAACTTTGCTACTTTCTGGCTCAGTGAGTGTGGTGCTTCACCTGTATGAAATCCATTTGTTCCCGCACTTTCAACAACCCAATTAAGACCTGCCTCTTTCGCCTTGCTCTGTAAAATACCTTCTGCCAAAGGGCTGCGACAAATATTTCCCAGGCATACCATCAAAATTTTCATGGCGCAAAGATAAGTTGTTAGGTTTTAGGTTAAACATGCTTACTGCAAACGGGCATTATTAATTGTTGAATGGGTTTATGGATTTGGAGAATGAGGGCATCTACATGCCAGCAATCTGAACTTTTTGAAACAATATTTATTCATTCAAAACAGTTACAATGAAACCTGAAAACATTTTAGAAGCAGACCTGCTTGACATTATTTTTGAGAATAAAAACAAGCATTATGGCGCATATTCATTGCGCAAGCAATATAATGAACGATTGTACAAGGCGCTGGGATGTGTATTTTTTGGAGCATTGATATTAGTGTTGATGGGTGTTTTAAATAAAAACAAAACTATGAACGCTCCCGTAATTCCTGAAGTTTGGTTTGCGGGCCCTCCCGTTAACATCCCATTGGATAGGCCAAGTCCCCCAAAATCGGTTGTACAGCCGAAACAACCCCTAATTAAATCGACAACCTCGGTAGATATGAAGCCTGTCGTGGATAATACGAATTCAACCAATATCATAATCTCAAAGGACGCTGATAAAATTCATGAACCTGGCCCGGATGCTGGAAATATTCCGGGCATTGAAATCAAAGATGGGCATGATCCTGCAGGCAGAGAATCTGGATTGCCGGCCACGGGTTTTGCTGTGGATAGCGATCCTTCGAAAACCATTGACAAAGCGATTCCACAGGCCGTCGAAATCATGCCCTCATTTCCTGGTGGCATTGAAGCTTTGGGAAAATTCCTGAAAAAAAACCTTGTTACACCAGCTGGGCTGGACCGGGGCGAAACAATTTCAGTAAAAGTGCAATTTGTTGTAGGATATGATGGTGAATTGAAAGGGTTTAGGGTGATCGAAGATGGTGGTGTTAATTTCAATGAGGAAGTAATTAGGGTGCTGAAAAAAATGCCCGCTTGGATACCTGGTAAAGCCAATGGCGAGAATGTATCTGTTTATTATACAATTCCTGTAATGTTTACCACGGAAGAATAGTTCAGATTTAACCTTAAAACGTTTACATTTCTTTGTTCTATCATGTAGCCGGGAATTCAGCTCAATTTTCAAATCTCTAAATTGTCAAATCATAAGGGGTTTGCCCTAATCTTATTAAATTGCGGCATTATAACCTTTAAAAGTTGCAACATGTCATTGGAAGAGTTTGAAAGAAAGAATTTAAGTGAACGTGATAAGGGCCTTGTTCGAATGCGTAGCATTATGGATTATGGTATGGGGTTGCTTTGGTTTGGTATGGGTGCTTTTATGATCTTCATTAAGAAGTTCAATACTGGAATCGAAGCAAGATTTGATGACGTCACTATGAATGCTTTTGGCGGGATTTGTATTCTCTATGGATCCTTCCGGATTTACCGGGGATACAAGAAAAACTATTTAAAAGAAAGATGATAAAAAAATATTTACAGGCAGGATTTTTCCTGTCGGTTTTTTTTCTTTGGAATGGTTGCATTGAAGAAAAAAAGAAAACTTCTACAGACGATACTCCTGAAAAAGGGTCAATATATATTAGCGTTGACGAATCCTTTAAACCTGTTATTGAAGAACAAATAAATGTTTTTCAATCTTCTTTTCCCGGTGCGAAGATCATAGCTTCTTATAAAACAGAAGCGAATTGCCTGAAAGATTTTTTCAGGGATACGCTTACCAGGATGGTGATTGTTACAAGAGGCTTATCATCAACAGAGGAGAAATACATGATGAATTCACTCGGTTATTATCCGGGTTGGAATGACATTGCTTCTGATGCAATCACCATAATTGTAAATGGTAAGAGTAATGATACCTTATTTACTATAGACCGATTAAGGAAGCAATTAACCGGCAAAATCAATCGTGGTCAATCGATTGTCTTTGACGGATTAAATGCAACCAGCACAGTAAGATATATCAGCGATTCCATTTTAAAAGGAGAGCGATTTGATACTTCGGTTGTAAAGGCGACCAAAAGCAGCAATGAAGTGATCAGCTATGTCTCGCAACATGAAGATGCGATAGGATTTGTTGGTATAAGTTGGATTGGTAACCCTGAGGATACTGCACAACTACACCTGTTGAAGAAAGTAAAAATTGCGTACGTACAATGTGATAAATGCGTCGACACACCTTATGTAAAACCAATGCAGGAGAGCATTCTGTCGAAGAGATACCCTTTGGTACGTGGTTTGTATTATTTGGTAAAAGAAAATTACCAGGGCCTTGGAAATGGGTTTATTAATTTTTTAAAATATGAAAGGGGCCAGTTGATTTTTAAGAGGGCTTACCTGGGGCCAGTCATGGGATTTGCAGTTAGGAATGTCAGGCTCAACGAAAAATTACCTGTAAAATAAGGAAATCATTTAACCATTTATTAGATATTTTTATATCATTGCAAAGTCTTAAAAGAAAATCAACAACATGAAGAAGATCAAAGTTGGAGTAATGTTTTTAACCGGGTTGCTTTTTGCAAATTTTATTCAGGCACAAACGATTGATGAAGGCAAGAAGTTTATTTATTATGAAAGATACAAAAGTGCCAAAGATGTATTTCAGAAAATACTTACAGCTAATCCTAATAGTGAGGAGGCGGCATACTGGATGGGACAGGCGCTGATATCGCCAGACGACAGATCAGCGAAAGATCTGACAGATGCAAAAACCTTATATCAAACAAAGTTGACCGCAAACCCGAACAGTGCACTATTAATAGCGGGCATTGGTCATATTGAATTGCTGGAAGGCAAAACACAGGATGCGAGAAATCATTTTGAAGCAGCAATTTCATTGAGCCAGGGTAAAAGTATCCCCGTGCTGAACGCTGTTGGTCTTGCAAATGCAAATTTCGATTCCAAAAATGGCGATGCTGCTTATGCTATAGATAAGTTAAAACAGGCAACACAAATAAAAAAGTTCAATGACCCTGACGTGTACATGAACCTGGGAGACGCATATCGTAAGTTCCAGGATGGTGGCAATGCGATATTATCTTACCAGGCTGCTTTGGCTTTGGATCCAAAATATGCAAGAGCGAATTACAGGATCGGAAAGGTATACCAAACACAGGGTCCCGGGCAGGAATCGATCTTCATGAAATACTATAATGATGCAATTGCACAGGATCAGGCTTATGCCCCCGCATACGGGAATCTTTATAATTATTATTATTCCACCAACGTTCCCAAATCGGCAGAGTATCTTGAAAGATGGCTGGCCAATTCCGATGACGACCCAAAGGCTTGTTACTACAGGGCAGCTATAAAATATGCACAGGGATTATTTAACGAGGGTATCACAAAAGCGAACGAATGTATCACAAGTGGTGGAGCAACGCCATATCCTAATTTGTATGGTTTAATTGCTTATTCATATAACAGGCTGAATGATACCGTGAATGCCAAAAAATATTTCGAGGAATATTTCAAACGCCAGGATAGCACTAAAATAGGCGGGGGTGATTATTCTACTTTCGCAGGTCTACTTTTAAGATTTCCCGGTAATGAACAGCAGGCCGGGCTATATATGGATAAAGCTGTAGGTATTGATAGTATTGAATCAAACAAAGTGTCTTATTTAAAATCGATTGCAGTCGTATATGAAACTCAAAAGAAATACAAGGAAGCTGCAGAATGGTACAAGAAGGTGTTGACAGTTAAAAAAAATCCGGGAAAAACTGATCTCTATTATGCAGGCTATGATTATTACCGTGCCGGGCAGTTTGATTCATCCATTGCAATATTCACTAGTTATTCCGAAAAATTTCCGGATGACATGTTTGGCCCCTACATGATTGGTAAATCAAATGCAGGCATAGATTCTACAGGCGCACTTGGAATAGCTGTTGCACCTTATGAGAAGGCAATTAGCATTGGCGAAAGTGCTGCCGATATAACTAAGGTCAAAGACTATCTTATGGGAGCGTATAAATATTTTATAGAATATTATTATAATGTTAAGAAAGACAAGAAAACCTCTTTAGTTTATATCGAAAAGGCCCTTGCACTTGATCCTTTGGATACACAGTTGCAAACCAACAAAGAGTTTATAACCAAGAATGACCCCAACGCCCCAGCGCCACGAAAAGCTGCGCCGGCTAAGGCAAATAAACCTAAATAAACATTTCATTAAGCTTATCATAAAACAATTAAGCCGCCCTGGTTAACATGGGCGGCTTTTTAATTCTTTATTTTGAGTTTCAGCATTGTATATTACTATTGCTGTCTTATTTTTGCAGGCTAACAACAAAGCATATCCACAGATGCCTTTTTTTTTCTTACAAATAGCAGCTAGTAGTGCAGAGAATTATTTGCCCATTGTGCTGCAAATTATTTTCACCTTAGGGCTTGTCACTACGATCATTATTGGTTCAGACCTGCTTGGCCCTAAGAGAAAAACCGCAGATAAGCTTCAGAATTTTGAAAGTGGCATTGAAATAAAAGGTAACGCACGCCAGCCAATGGCTATAAAGTATTTTCTTGTGGCGATTCTCTTTGTGTTGTTCGATGTGGAAGTGATCTTTTTTTATCCTTACGCAGTGAATTTCCGGGAATTTGCCAAAGACCCCACAATGGCATGGCACACATTTGCTGCAGTAATATTGTTCGTAGGCTTATTTTTAGCCGGGTTCATATATATATTTAAGAAAGGTGCATTAAAGTGGGAAGAGTAACGGAATGTTGAATTATAAATTTTGAATTTTGAATGTGGCTGTACTATTAGGAAAAGGTATTTAACGTTCAAGATTCAACACTCAAACAAAAATTATGTCTCGTCCGGTTCAATATAATAACACAGTAAAGTTTGAAGGAATTCCCGAAGGATATATGGGAGAAGGATACATGGCTACTAATTTTGAAAAAGTGGTTAGCCTTGCCCGTAAGAATTCTATCTGGCCATTACCCTTTGCAACCAGTTGTTGCGGTATCGAGTTTATGGCAACCATGGCAAGCCACTATGACCTTGCCAGGTTTGGTTCTGAGCGTGTTGGCTTTTCGCCCAGGCAGTGTGACCTTTTGATGGTAATGGGTACTATTGCAAAAAAAATGGGTCCCGTTTTAAAGCAGGTTTATGTTCAAATGGCTGAACCCCGTTGGGTAATAGCTGTAGGTGCATGTGCAAGCAGCGGTGGTATATTTGACACCTATTCTGTTTTACAGGGTATCGACCAGGTCATTCCGGTTGATGTGTATGTACCCGGTTGCCCACCAAGGCCCGAGGCAATTCTTGATGGGTTTATGAAGATACAGGACCTTGTAAATGCGGAAGGATTGAGGCGAAGGAATAGTGAACAGTACAAAGATTTGATGAATAGTTACGGAATTCAATAAAAAATTAAAAATTAAAAATTCAAAATGAAAAAAAGCTTAATACAGATCGTTTTTTGACTTTTGAGTTTTGACTTTATTATGGCTTTATCAACCGAAATAATTCAACAAAAACTAACAGAGAAATTCCCTGATCAACTTCTTGACTGGCAGGAACCTTATGGTATGCTGACTTTTACCGCTCCGAAAGAAATGAATTTAAAAATTTTACAGTTTTTATTCGATGATGAAACTTTGCGGTTCAGGTTTCTTACTGATCTGCAAGCTGTGCATTACCCGGATAAAAAGGGTGCTGAATTGGCAGTGGTTTATCACCTGCATAATCTTGTTGATAACATTCGCCTTCGTTTTAAAGTCTTTACTGATATAAGTTCGCCGGATGTGTACAGTGCATCGGCATTGTACCAGTCAGCCAACTGGATGGAAAGGGAAACCTATGACTTTTACGGGGTAAATTTCGTCGGCCATCCCAACTTAATCAGGGTTTTAAACGTTGATGAGATGGATTATTTTCCAATGAGAAAAGAATTTCCCCTGGAAGACCAAACGAGAATTGATAAAGATGACGAGATGTTTGGCAGGTAATTAAAAATTAAAAAATAAAAATTAAAACACTCTCAATCTGCCAGTCGCTTCATTTTGAAAAACGACTTTTGGGTTTTGACTTTTGAATTTTGACTTATTTATGAGTGAACATATTCTTTTACCAGAGGGGAGTTTAGAAAAAGAAACAACCACACTTAACCTGGGGCCAACGCATCCGGCAACTCACGGTGTTTTTCAGAACATCCTCGAGCTGGATGGTGAAAGGATCATGAAAGCTACTTCCACGGTAGGTTACATTCATCGTGCTTTTGAGAAGATCGCAGAAAGAAGGCCGCTTTATCAAATTACCCCACTCACCGACAGGTTGAACTATTGCTCATCACCCATAAATAATATGGGATGGCATATTACCTGTGAAAAATTATTGGGGGTAACAATTCCCAAAAGAGTAGACTACTTACGCATTATTATCATGGAGTTGGCACGGATCAGTGATCACCTTATCTGCAATTCTATTGTGGGTGTTGACAGCGGTGCCTATTCCGGGTTCTTATATCTTATGCAGTTTCGTGAATTAATTTATGAAATATATGAAGAGATCTGTGGTTCAAGGCTAACTACTAACATTGGTCGCATTGGTGGGTTTGAAAGAAATTTCACCCCCACAGCATTCGAAAAATTAGATAAATTTCTTGACGAAAAACATGGTTATCCTGCTCAATTGAGGGAATTTGAAAAATTATTCACCCGCAACCGTATTTTCATGGAGCGCACGATTGGGTGCGGGCCCATTTCTGCGGAAAGAGCCCTAAGTTACGGCTTTACTGGTCCTAATCTAAGAGCAGCAGGCGTGGATTACGATGTGCGTGTGCATACGCCTTACAGCAGCTACCAGGATTTTGATTTTAAGATACCAGTTGGAAAAACGGGCGATTGTTACGATAGGTTCCTTGTTCGCAACGAAGAAATGTGGGAAAGCCTTAGTATCATTAACCAGGCTTATAAAAAAGTAAAAGAATTTAAAGGAGCTGAGGCAGAAGTATATCATGCAGATTCACCAGCTTATTATTTGCCAGCTAAAAAGGATGTGTACACGAAAATGGAAGCATTGATCTACCATTTCAAGATCGTAATGGGAGAAATTGAAATGCCCGTTGGTGAGGTGTATAGTTCAGTAGAAGGTGCAAATGGTGAGCTTGGTTTTTACCTGATCAGCGATGGAGGCAGAACCCCATATCGCCTGCATTTCCGCAGGCCTTGTTTTATTTATTACCAGGCTTATCCTGAACTGATACAGGGAGGAATGCTGAGTGATGCAGTGATCACGATGAGTAGTCTGAATTTGATTGCGGGGGAATTAGACGCATAAAAAGTAAAAATTCAAAAGTAAAAAACTAAAACAGTTCACACTTTTGATTTTTGATTTTTGACTTTTTGAATTTAATATATGATACAGTTTGATGAGAAAAATTTGGCCAGGGTTAGCGAGTTAATTTCCCGTTATCCTGAAGGCAAACAAAAAAGTGCATTGCTGCCTGTATTGCACATTGCACAAACATCTTTCGGTGGTTGGCTTGATGTGCCGGTGATGGACTATGTAGCTACGCTTCTAAACATCGAACCAATTGAAGTGTACGAGGTTGCAAGTTTTTACAGCATGTATAATTTAAAACCTGTTGGAAAATACATGTTTGAAGTTTGCCAAACGGGTCCATGTATGCTAAACGGCAGCGATGATATTATTGATTATATTAAACAGAAATTGAACATCAACGTAGGTGAAACAACAGCTGATGGTTTTTTTACGCTAAAAACAGTTGAATGTTTGGGCGCTTGTGGATATGCTCCTATGATGCAGTTTGGGAAAACATTCCGGGAACATTTGACTAAAGAAAAAGTAGATGAGATCATAGAGGAGTGCAGGTCAAAAGCAAATTAGCTTTAAATAAAAAATAGTGAAGGCTACCAAAAATAGCAGGCTACTATTGGTGATTTGGGTTTTGATGCTCACGTCATGCGTTACAAAACAGCTTGTGTATATTGATGAATGGGAGGGAAAATATACCTTATGGGAACATAACAGTTGTTGTGATGATCAAAAACCTGTTATGCTAACATTGCTGAAAAAAGAGAGAGATAAATATGAATGGAAACTTTTTTTTACTGATAATACGAGAAAGGACACCGTTTACGGGGTAGCAAAATATATAAAAAATAAGTTGAAGTTTTATTTAAACAATAATGCGGTAGCAGATTATTTTTTTGTTAATAAGACCTCAACAGCGATTGCCGTTTTTAATATGGAATATGATAATTATTATACCGAGAAAGATGTCCTTTATATTAGTTATTATACACGATGGGATAATTTTTTAATTGGGTATAAAAATCAAAATTCTTTGTTTTCCGGCACCTCTTTTCATTTTAAAAAACTGGGAATGGAATCAGAGAGGTCTTTTAAACTAACGAGAGCAGAATTACAAGCAAAAAAGCGGTCAAATATTTCAGATTGAAATAAGAAAACATAAAAATTATTATAATGGACCCAATAGTGCCTTACTTATTATTAAATGGAAATGCCGCTGAGGCGCTTGCATTTTATTCAAAAGTACTGGATGGAAAAATTGTTTTCCAACAGACATACGGAGAATCTCCAATGCCTGCTGCAGATGAAATGAAGGATAAGATTATGCATGCTACTATGCAATCTGATAAATTGATGTTGATGATCAGCGATTGTCCATCCGACAGAGCTTCCACAAATGGCAACAGTGTAAGTTTGTCATTGAATTTTAGCAGTGTGGCTTCAATCGATAAAATATTTGCGGCTTTTTCCGATGGGGCGACTATAACAATGGAGCTCCAGGATACTTTCTGGGGTGCAAGGTTCGGGATGCTGACCGACAAATTTGGCATTAACTGGATGTTCAATCATGATAAAGAGCCGAAGGATAAAATATGAGTAAAAAATTATTACTAGACAAAGCAAATATTCCCGGCATTCGATCATACGAAGTTTATCGCCGTGAAGGTGGATACCGCAGTGTGGAAAAAGCTTTGAAAATGCAGCCCGCTGATATTGTGGAAGAGGTGAAGAAAAGTGGCTTGCGTGGCCGCGGTGGTGCAGGTTTTCCAACCGGAATGAAATGGAGTTTTATTGCCAAACCTGAAGGCGTTCCCCGTCATCTTGTGTGCAATGCAGATGAAAGTGAGCCTGGTACTTTTAAGGACAGGTACCTGATGGAATTCATTCCACATATTTTGATAGAAGGAATGATCGTTTCTTCTTATGCGTTAGGTTGCAACACGAGTTATATATATATCCGTGGAGAATATGACTGGGTAACGGATATCCTTGATGAGGCCATAGCAGAAGCAAGAAAAAATGGATGGCTTGGTAAAAATATCCAGGGAAGCGGCTTCGATTGTGAAATTTACACCCATCGCGGTGCGGGTGCTTATATATGCGGAGAAGAAACGGCTTTGATAGAAAGCCTGGAAGGAAAAAGAGGGAACCCAAGGATCAAACCACCATTCCCTGCAATCAAAGGTGTGTGGGACAGGCCAACGGTAGTTAATAACGTAGAAACCCTGGCAGCTATTGTTCCTATCATCAATGATGGTGCAGAGGCATATGCAAAAATAGGGATTGGAAAATCTACCGGCACCAAACTTATGAGCGCCTGTGGGAATATCAATAAGCCTGGTGTTTATGAAATAGATATGACCATTTCTGTTGAGGAATTTATTTTCAGCGATGAATATTGCGGTGGAATTCCCAATGGTAAAAGATTAAAAGCATGTATCCCCGGAGGGTCATCGGTTCCGATCCTCCCCGCAAATTTGTTGCTTACTACCGCTAAAGGTGAGAAGCGATTAATGAACTATGAAAGTTTAAGTGATGGTGGTTTTGCCACGGGAACTATGATGGGTTCTGGTGGTTTTATTGTTTTGGATGAAGACCAGTGCATCGTTAAACATACATATACTTTAGCAAGATTCTATCGCCACGAAAGTTGTGGCCAATGCAGCCCTTGCCGTGAAGGAACAGGCTGGATGGAAAAGATCTTAAAAAGTATTGATGAAGGAAAAGGACAGATGAGCGATATTGATCTGTTATGGGATATTCAAAGAAAAATTGAAGGAAATACTATCTGCCCCCTTGGTGATGCAGCAGCATGGCCCGTTGCCGCAGCGATCAGGCATTTCCGTGATGAATTTGAATGGCATGTGTTAAATCCTGAAAAATGCAGAACGGAGAACTATGGGTTGAGGCATTATGCAGATGCGATACATGTGCCGGTGAGTGTGTAAGGTTTCACCCAAAGTGGCAAAGTAAACGCAAAGGCGCAAAGGAGTAGATTATGAATGAGAACGAGATATCGAGCATTATGGTCGACTTATGTTATAAGATACATAAGCAATATGGTCCAGGCTTATTTGAAAGTGTGTATGAAGAAATATTTTCGTATGAGTGGAGTAAAAAGGAACTAGGGATTGTTAGGCAGAAAGGTATTAAAGTTATTCATGAAGGCGTAGATATGGGAATCGGATTTATTCCTGATTTAATAGTTTGTGGTAAAGTAATAATCGAACTTAAATCAGTAGAAGCTTTAGCAGAGGTTCATTATAAGCAACTGCTAACTTACTTACGAATAACAAATTTGAAATTAGGGCTTTTAGTGAATTTTAATGTGCCACTGATAAAAGATGGAATACATAGAATTGTAAACAACTTATAAAACTTTTGCGCCTTTGCGTTCCCTTAGCGCCTTTGCGTGAAACAAAAAATATGGCCGACGAAATAAAAAATTTCAAAGTTACCATCGACAATATCAGCATTGATGTTGCTCCCGGTACAACTGTATTAAATGCAGCACGCCAAATCGGTGGAGATGTTGCGCCACCAGCAATGTGCTATTATAGTAAGCTAGATGGCAGTGGTGGTAAGTGCCGTACCTGCCTGGTAGAAGTTGCAGCAGGTTCTACTGCAGATCCAAGGCCAATGCCAAAACTGGTTGCAAGCTGCCGCACTACGGTAATGGATGGTATGGTTGTAAAAAATATTACGAGTGAAAAAGTTACCGATGCACGCAATGGCGTTGTTGAATTTTTATTGATCAACCACCCGCTGGATTGCCCCATTTGCGACCAGGCAGGCGAATGCCATTTGCAGGATCTTGGTTACGATCATGGTAAGGAAGGAACCAGGTATAAATTTGCACGCAGAACTTTTGTAAGAGAAGATATTGGTCCATACATACAATTACACATGACAAGATGTATTCTTTGTTATCGCTGTACATATGTAGCCGACCAGATTACTAATAAGCGTGTACACGGTATCGTTGATCGTGGCGATCACGCTGCTATTTCCACATATATTTCTAAAGCAATTGACAACGATTTCAGTGGCAACATGATCGATGTTTGCCCTGTTGGAGCACTTACTGATAAAACATTCCGTTTTAAGAACAGGGTGTGGTTTACCAAGCCTGTAGATGCACATCGAAATTGTGAGAACGCTGACTGTTGCGGTAAAGCGACATTGTGGTTAAGAGGTGATGAAGTATTTCGGGTTACCGCACGTAAGGACCAATGGGGTGAAGTGCAAAGCTATGAAGGCAAACCAGGATGGATATGCAACAGCTGCCGATTTGATAAAAAGAAAACAGCCGACTGGAGCATTGAAGGAGTAACTGCCATCAGCCGTCATTCTGTTATCGGAGCGAATAAATACAAAACATTGGAGATGCCACAGGAAACGATCAAAGAAGTTATGAAAGGCATTGATCCAAAACTATTGATGAACATTCACAATGTGAGTGAAGTAAACAGCCCCAATATCCATTTAAGTGAGATCGAAGGGCCTGCTCACGGAGCTGATTTTAAAAAATCATCAGAGCATCCTGCCAATGAAAAAGAAAATGAAGAAGCTGCTCAGTTTGGAAAAAGAGCACTAAAAGAAAATCAGTAACCAACAGCCTGGGAAATTCTATCATAGTTCCAGGGAGGGACATAAATAAAAAAATGATGTTTTTAGCAATTGACCTTCCATTAATAATTGAAAAGTTAGTTTTGATCATTATCGTAGTGATGGGATCACTCGTTGTGGCCATGTACGCTACCTATGGCGAACGGAAGGTTGCAGCAATCTTGCAAGACAGGCGCGGGCCAAACCGGGCCGGCCCATTTGGTTTATTGCAACCCCTGGCAGACGGGCTGAAATTATTTTTCAAAGAAGAGATCATTCCAAATTTTTCGAATAAATTTTTATTTATTCTTGGGCCGGGCCTTGCTATGCTTACAGCTGTGATGACGAGCGCTGTTGTTCCGTGGGGCGATAAAGTACATTTTTTTGGGAGAGATATTCCTTTACAAATAGCTGATATCAATATTGGGATACTATATGTATTTGGGGTAGTAAGCCTTGGTGTATATGGTATCATGATCGGGTCATGGGCCAGTAACAATAAATTCTCCCTGATGGGAGGACTGCGAGCCGCCTCCCAGATCATTAGTTATGAACTGGCAATGGGTATTGCATTGATTGCATTGTTGTTCGTAACAGGATCGCTTAGCCTAAAAGACATGGTTGTGCAGCAGCAACAGGGTTATTGGAATATTGTTTACCAGCCGTTGGGGTTTTTCATTTTTCTCATTTGTGCTTTTGCAGAATGCAACCGTACGCCGTTTGACCTTCCTGAAGCGGAGAATGAACTGATCGGAGGGTACCATACAGAGTATTCATCAATGAAACTCGGATTCTTTCTATTTGCGGAATATATCAACATGTTTATAAGCAGTGTGATCATGTCTACATTGTATTTTGGAGGATATGATATGCCATTTGTGAACGAAGCGAATTTTTCACCTAATGTTGCTGCACTCATTGGCGTTGCTGCTTTGATGGGAAAAGCAATTTGTTTTTTATTCTTCTTCATGTGGGTAAGGTGGACCATACCAAGGTTCAGGTACGACCAGTTAATGCGCCTGGGCTGGAGAATATTAATACCGCTTGCATTATTTAATATGCTGGCAACAGGCGGAGCTATTTTATATTTTCATAAATAAGAAGTAACATAATATATTACTTTTGCAAACCTTTTAAACAGATGCAAGCATTAACAAACAGACTGAAGGAAGTGAGCCGCAAGCCGATGAGTTTGTGGGAGCGCATGTATTTGCCTGCAATTTTTAAAGGTATGATGATAACGTTCGGTCATATTTTTAAAAAGAAACCAACGATCAATTACCCTGAAAAGAAAAGGCAGTTCAGCCCAGTATTCCGCGGATTGCAAATATTGAACAGGGATGAAGAAGGCCGTGAGAATTGTACAGCCTGTGGACTTTGCGCAGTGGCCTGCCCGGCAGAAGCGATTACCATGGAAGCAGCAGAAAGGCAACCTGGCGAAGAAAATTTATACCGTGAGGAAAAGTATGCAGCTAAATACGAGATCAATATGCTTCGCTGTATTTTTTGTGGCTTGTGTGAAGAAGCCTGCCCGAAAGACGCTATTTATTTGAGCGAAACTTTTACACCCGCAGATTACCAACGCAAACAATTCATTTATGATAAAAAGGATTTACTGATACCGCATCCAATAGAAGAACCTGAAGCGTATAAAAAGGCATTGGGTAACAGGACAAAAAAAGAAACGGCTAATTAATCAACCAGAATGAACATTACTACATTAGCATTTATTTTATTATCAGTTATGGCGGTAGCGAGTGCCGTCATGATGATCATCAGCAAAAGCCCGGTTCATAGTGTATTGTGGTTGATCATAGTATTCTTTGCTATTTCCGGGCATTATGTTTTATTGAATGCACAATTTCTTGCGATCGTAAATATCATTGTTTATGCAGGTGCCATCATGGTACTCTTTTTATTTGTAGTAATGCTGATGAATCTTAACGCAGAAACAGAACCCATAAAAAATTACCGGCTGCAATTAATTGGCGTTATATCAGGTGGTTCATTGTTACTTGTATTGCTTTCTTCATTGATGAGAGCAAATGAGCAACAGTTGGTGCAAATGAAGGTCGGCGATGAAGGTTTGATCAAAGTGCTTGGCCAAATTCTTTTCCGGGATTACGTGTTGCCTTTTGAATTAAGCAGTATTTTATTTTTGAGTGCAATGGTGGGGGCGGTTGTGATTGGAAAGAAAGACTAAAAAAATTCAAAATTAAAAAGTAAAAATTCAAAATGTTGTGCTCTTTTTGATTTTTGAATTTTCACTTTTGACTTTATAAAAATGGATATAAAAGCATACATCGCACTAGCGCTCACATTGTTTACCATTGGTATTATTGGTGTACTGGTACGCCGCAATGCAATCATCATTTTTATGTGTGTAGAATTGATGCTGAATGCAGTGAATTTGCTCTTGCTGGCTTTTTCAAAGATGCATGCAATAAGTTCCGCAGCTAAAGCACTTCCAACTTACGCAAGCGATGCTCAGATATTTATTTTCTTCATCATGGTAGTGGCAGCAGCAGAAGTAAGTGTGGGATTGGCCATTATAGTGATGATGTACCGGAATACACATTCTGTGGATGTGAATTTTTTAAACAGACTCAAGAATTAAAAATTAAAAGTTCAAAATTAATAACTGACACTTCATTTTTTAATTTTTGAATTTTCACTTTTGACTTTTTTTATGAACGTAGTAAAACTAATCTGGCTTATTCCAATACTTCCACTTATCGGTTTCCTGGTAAATGGGCTTGGTCGTAAGATTTTGTCAAAAGGGATATCAGGATTTGTAGGCACTGCTGTTGTACTTGCTTCATTTATATTGAGCCTGTTTGTTTTCATAGCAGTGAAGAGTGGGAATGCGGATGTTCTTGCAAATCACCATTATTTCGATTTTATAAATATCTCTACTCTTCAAATTGGTTTCGATTTTAAGATTGATCAACTATCTTCCCTCTTCTTGTTAATAATAACAGGCGTTGGTTTTTTGATACATCTTTATTCAACTGCATATATGCATGATGAAGATTCAGCAGATTTTGCGAAATATTTTTCCTACCTGAATCTGTTTGTTTTCTCAATGCTGTTGCTCGTGATGGGTGGCAATTTTGTGATCATGTTCATTGGATGGGAAGGAGTGGGGTTGTGTTCATATTTGCTCATTGGCTATTGGTATAAGAACAATAATTATACAGATGCAGCCAAGAAAGCATTTATCATGAACCGCATTGGTGATCTTGGCTTCTTGCTCGGAATTTTCTGGATCATTTCAAAAGTAGGGGTTGTTGATTATGATCAAGTATTCGCAGCAGTGGCCCAGGCAAAATTTTCGGTTACTGAAATCACGGGCATTACTTTATTACTGTTTGTAGGTGCTACCGGCAAAAGTGCACAGATACCTTTATATACCTGGCTACCCGACGCGATGGCAGGGCCAACTCCTGTTAGCGCTTTGATCCATGCTGCAACAATGGTAACCGCAGGAATTTACATGATCGCAAGAAGCCATGTCTTGTTTTCAATGGCACCGGTTACACAGCATGTAATCACGATCATCGGTTTGGCAACAGCATTGTTAGCTGCATCCATTGCTATCAAACAGAATGATATTAAAAAAGTACTGGCATACTCTACCGTTAGCCAGTTGGGATTTATGTTCATTGCCCTTGGTACGGGTAATTATGTTGCCGCCGTATTCCATGTATTAACGCATGCTTTCTTCAAGGCACTGATGTTCCTGGGAAGTGGAAGTGTTATACACGCCATGGGTGGAGAGCAGGATATTCGCCAAATGGGTGGTTTGCACAAGCACATGAAAATTACCAGTATCACTTTCTTTATTGGCTGCCTGGCTATAGCGGGTATCCCCGGTTTCTCCGGTTTCTTTTCAAAAGACGAAATTTTAGCAGGCGCATTTCATCACAACCAAATAATTTATGCACTGACCTTATTTGCTGCATTGCTTACTGCATTTTATATGTTCCGTTTGTACATAATCACTTTTACCGGAAAATTCCGTGGTACACATGAACAGGAACATCATTTACATGAAAGCCCATGGGCGATGACGTTGCCATTGATCGTATTGGCAATATTGAGTGTTATTGGTGGCTATATTGGTGTGCCGGAAGCATTAGGCGGCCATCATGAGCTGGGTGCCTTTCTCGCCCCGGCTGTTGGCCATTCAGAACATGCATTGAGCCACAATACAGAATATATGTTAATGGCGTTGTCAACAGGTTTGGTATTGATTTCAATCTTGTTTGCATGGACAAAATTTAAAAATTATAAAATAGAAAAGGAAGCAACTGGCTTTGGCAAAGTATTACAAAATAAATGGTATGTTGATGAAATTTACAATGCAATTATTGTAAATCCATTGAAAGGCATCGCTTCATTCTTCAGTAACATTATTGAGAAAAAAGGAATTGATGGAATCGTGAATGGCGCAGGCAAAGCTGTTAACTATGGAAGCCGTCAACTGCGTTGGTTGCAAAGCGGGCAGGTTGGTGCTTATGTCTTATTAATGGTGATTGGAATTTTGGCTTTGTTCATTGTTCAATTGTTTTTTACAAAAGGATAATTGCCTGGCAGAGCTTGGAAGCCGTATTAAGAGGATAAAAGATTTGAAATAAAATGTTCTTGTAAAAAAATATTATGTTGGGTACGTATTTTACATTTCCGGAATTGATGATGTGGTTACCACTGGTTGCCGGCATACTATGTTTTTTTATAAAGAAAGAATCAGCGGTTAAAACGGTGGCCATTTTAGCTTCATTGGGTACACTTGCTGTATCTGTGATGAGTTTGTTTTACAGCAGCCCAAAATTTATTACTTACAATAATGTAAACTATTACTGGCTTAAATATCTCGGTAATAGTTTCAATGTGGGCCTTGATGGAACCGGGAGGATACTTACGTTACTTACAGCCATCGCTTTCCCGATTATCTTTATTGCCATTGCTAAAAGTTCTTATAAGAAAGCGTCTGCTTTTTATGGATTGATGTTGCTTACCCAGGCAGGATTGATGGGCGTGTTTTGTTCTGTTGATGCTTTGCTCTTTTATTTTTGCTGGGAACTAGCTTTGATACCCGTTTATTTTTTATGCAGCAAATGGGGCGGGGAAAAAAGGATTCAAACCACATTTAAATTCTTCGTTTATACATTTACGGGATCATTGCTGATGCTGATAGGTATCATTTATGTTTACCTGCACACCGGCCCACGTGTGTTTGAAGATGGAACACATGTGTTGCATTCCTTTGCTTTGAATGCATTTTACAATGCTAATCTTAATGCTAGTGAACAGAACTGGTTGTTCTGGTTATTCTTCGTTGCTTTTGCTATAAAGATGCCTGTGTTCCCTTTTCACACCTGGCAACCAGATACATATGACCAGTCACCAACCGGGGTAACCATGGTGCTTAGTGGCGTAATGGTAAAAATGGGTTTATTTGGTGTGATTCGATGGCTGATACCAGTGTTTCCACTGGCCACCATTCACTTCAGCCACCTGGTAATGATACTTTCTATTGCGGGAATAATCTACGCCAGTTGTATTGCAATCGTACAGGATAATTTAAAAAAGCTTGTTGCTTATTCTTCTATTGCACATATCGGTTTAATGTGTGCTTCGCTGTTTGCCATGAATGAGATGAGTGTACAGGGAGTGATGTTACAGATGTTCAACCATGGTATCAATATCATTGGCTTGTGGATCGTGGTAGAAATGGTAGAAAGACAAACCGGCATTAAATCCATTTCACAATTGGGGGGAATCGCCAGCAAGGCACCGGTATTAACAATCATGCTTGTGATCATTGCCCTTGCCAACATTGCCTTGCCACTTACCAATGCATTTGCAGGTGAATTTTTAATGTTCAGTGGCTTATATCGTTTTAATGCCTGGTACGCTGCATTTGCAGGACTGGGAATAATCCTGGCTGCAGTATATACTTTGAATATGATCCAAAAGATATTTTATGGTGATGTAAATACAATCACATCATCTGTAAAAGACATAGCATGGAATGAGAAATTGATACTAGGAATTATTGTTTGTATCATTTTCATTGTTGGAGTTTATCCGCAGCCATTAATAGAACTGACGAAATCAGCGGTGGAAAATTTAGTGGGGAAAATGAATTAAAAATTTAAAATTAAAAGCTCGCAGCTTATAGCTTACAGCTCACAGCTTTATTATGAACGCAATTATATTTTCTGCAATCTGGGGCATAGTAATGATGTTTTCGGGTGTCTTTATCAAAAGTAAGGCTGTCCCGAAATATCTTGCAATTTTAGGCATTGTACTAATTTTCATTGCCAATGGCATTGAATTAAACAGTGGCGCTTCTTTCTTTTCTCTTGACGTTCACGAGATGCTGCGTACGGGAAGTTTCAATCTAAGCTTTATTGCCATCGCACTTGCCTGCACACTTGTTTATTTTTTATTGAGCGGCAGTGATGTTGAGAAAGTGGGGCCGCACGTAGGTGAATATTTTGCACTGATATTTTTTGTTTTATGTGGGGTAGCATTGGTAGCCACTTTTAATACGCTCCTGTTGCTTTTTATCGGCATCGAAATCTTATCTATTCCCCTTTACATCCTAACAGGGAGTGATAAACGTAATTTGAGAAGCAATGAAGCGGCCCTGAAATATTTTTTAATGGGTGCTTTTTCTACGGGCATTATGCTTATGGGCATTGCCTTCATATATGGAGGAACACCAAATGCTTCGTTTTTTATAAATAATATCCAGCTCGGCACAGGGAAGATGCTTGTTATGATCGCTGTTGGAATGGTGATGTTGCTCGTGGCAATGTCTTTTAAAGTTTCTGCAGCTCCTTTTCATTTCTGGACGCCCGATGTATATGATGGAGCACCAACGGTTTTTACATCATTCATGAGCACCATTGTTAAAGTGGCTGGTTTCTTTGCCTTTGTGCGTTTATTTGAAAATGCATTCGGCTCGGTTCAACCACAATGGCAAAAGTTGATTGTTATTATTACTGTTGCCACATTGCTGATTGGAAATGTTACGGCAGTTTTTCAACAGAGTGTAAAGAGAATGCTTGCCTATTCAAGCATAGCACAGGCAGGGTTTATGTTACTTGCTTTGTTTGCACTCAACCAACAAGCAAAAGAGGGGCTTCTTCTGTATTCAGCAGCTTATAGCCTTGCAACCATTGGTATATTTGCGGTTCTTATAAAAATGGAGGATTATACCATTGACGGCTTTAAAGGCCTGGCCAAACAGCAACCTGTGCTGGCACTGACAGCAACGGTGTTTTTATTGTCTCTTACCGGTATTCCATTAACGGCTGGCTTTCAAAGTAAATTTTACATGTTGATGGCAGCAGTTGAAAATGGCAATCATTTCTGGCTGGTTATTGTGGCTGTGCTTTTTGCAGCCATCAGCGCTTATTATTATTTCAGGATCATACAGGCGATGTATTTTAAAGAAGCTTCACAGGACATAGTGCATACCACTGAAATTTCAACTTCATTTAAAATAACACTGGTACTGGTAGCCATACTCATCATCGTGTTAGGCGTGTACCCTGAGTTTATTATAGGCTGGCAATACCACTAAAAATTTAAGACCTACGATCGAAGTTGTATGATTCTTTGCAGTTCATCATATATTTTTCAGCCTATATCTTAAATCATATATCTTACATCATACATTTTAAGAGGTATGACCTACAAAGATTCTTTATCACTTTCCTGGAAAAATATCACCGGCAATAAACTGCGTACAGGCATCACCATTATTATTATCGCATTAGGCATATTCGCACTTATTCTCATTATTACTGCCATTAAAGCCGCCTCAAACAGCCTTACTACGAGTTTTTCTACCATGGGTGCCAATTCATTCAGCATAAGATACCGGGATCGCAATATTCATTTTGGGGGAGGACAAAGAACAAGTTCCGAGAAAACCAAAACCTCTCTGAAGCAAAAGAAATCAAAAGATGGCCTCTTTATAACTTACGATGAAGCAAGGGAGTTTAAAGAGAGATACACGTTTCCAAATGCCAAAGTAGGTATTGCCCTGAGGGGTCCTTCTTCTATTGTTGTGAATACGAACAGCAGAAAAACAAATCCTGATGTTTCTCTGATAGGCGGAGACGAGAACTACCTTGAAATAAACGGGTATAAAGTTGCGTATGGTAGAAATTTCACGCCAACAGAAGTGGAAACCGGGAGGAATATTTGTATGATAGGCAGCGGAGTAGCAGCAAAATTATTCCCAACAAATAATGCAAGGGCCCTGGATGCGGTTATCAGTGTAGATCATATTCCTTACCGCGTAATTGCTGTATTGAAGGACAAAGGATCCACTGCATTTTTCAATACAAGTAAAATCATCATAACTTCTTACAATAATATCCGGCGATTGTACACAACGCAAACAACCACGTACAACATATCTGTAATGGTTTCTGACCTGCAACTTATGGATGTCGCAATTGGTGAAGCCAAGGGCAGTTTCAGGCCAATAAGAAAACTTGAAACAAAGGATTCAGATAATTTTTTTATAGATAAAAGTGATAGCATTGCCGAATCCCTCTTAACCAATCTCGGTTTTTTAGAGAAGGGCACCATCGGAATTGCGTTTATCACGCTCATTGGTGCTGCCATCGGCCTGATGAATATCATGCTTGTTGCCGTAAATGAAAGAACCAAAGAGATTGGCCTTGCAAAGGCACTTGGAAGTACCAGGAAAGACATACGCTCACAATTTTTATTTGAATCCATACTGATCAGCCTGATGGGTGCCGTTGCCGGCATCGTGTCAGGTATCCTGGTCGGAAATCTGGTGGCCCTTTTGTTACATACTGGTTTTGTGGTTCCATGGGGATGGGTTATAGCCGGTATTTTTGTTTGCTCCATCGTAGGCCTCGGCGCAGGCTTATACCCTGCTCATAAAGCATCCAAGCTTGATCCCATTGTAGCGCTGAGATACGAGTAAATGCTTGATACTTGTTTCTGAATACTTGTTTCTGGATACTTGTTTCTGGATGTTACTTAAATTTGATATTGTACTTTACTGTGCTTACTATCCCGCATCCCGCATCCCGCATCCCGCATCCCGCATCCAGTATCCCGCATCCACCATCCCGCATCCCGCATCCCGCATCCACCATCCTCCTAGCACCGACAAATCCAGGACAAACAAACTTGCGTGAAGTGCACGGCTTTTTAATTAAAAAATTAATATTTCAAAATTGTTGCTTTCAATTATTTTATTAACTTGTGGGTTCCGTTTTCATTACGGAAAAATCTTTTATAATTCAATAATTTATTACCTAAAAACAGAAACAAAATCTTAACTAATTAAAATTAGATTGTTATGGCAGAAACAAGACCAACAGCAACTGTAAAAACGGCGGCAACTTCAGTCCAGGTGAGAAAATCAAGCAACATGATTTCACTTATTGCTCCAATTGCTTGTATTATCATCGGTTATTGTATTTGGAGATTTGTGTTGGGCGCTCCTGACAACTTCGGAAGTGGTAAAGAGAATGGCGGTTTCTGGCCCGACAGGCATGATCCAAAAACACAATTATCCAGGATGTACCTCGGAGGTATCATTGTACCTATTTTGATTGGCACATTTCTAACCATGCTAACTTTCGTTATAGAGAGATTTATGACTGTTGCAAAAGCAAGCGGTACCAGCAGCAACGCTGATTTTATCCGTAAAGTACAATACCATCTTGCAAATAAAAATGTTGATGCGGCACTGGCAGAATGCGATAAGCAAAAAGGTTCTGTAGGTAATGTAATGAAAGCAGGATTGGGCAGGTATAAGGAAATGATCACCGACAATGAGCTCAATACAGAACAAAAAGTACTGGCCATTCAGAAAGAAGTTGAAGAAGCCACCTCACTCGAATTACCAATGCTTGAAAAGAACCTTGTTTTCCTTTCAACCATCGCTACCATTGCAACTCTTATCGGTCTGCTTGGAACGGTAATGGGAATGATACGTGCCTTCGCAACTTTGGGTTCCGACAGTGGAGGAGCAGGTTCAGCGGCAGCACTGTCTGTAGGTATCTCGGAAGCCTTGTATAATACGGCTTTGGGAATTGGTACTTCTGCAGTGTCCATTGTTTTTTACAACATTTTCACAACCAAGATCGATGGTATTACTTATGGTATTGATGAATCAGGATTTACTTTAACTCAAACATTTGCTTCTCTGTATAAATAATTTATGGAATTGCAACGAGTTTGTATCTAAACCCACGGTTCAAAAAAAATTAATAATATGCCAAAAGTTAAAATTCCACGGAAAAGCACAAACGTAGATATGACGGCTATGTGCGATGTGGCTTTTTTGCTGTTGACGTTTTTCATCCT
>JBDSBG010000149.1:0-14370 GCA_039921685.1 Ferruginibacter sp. | reverse complement strand
TAAATTATACCACTTATGGATAGTCGCTGTCCAAAAATATATTTTACCTAATGAAGTATGCGATTTTCTTTGTTGTGAATCATAACTCAAGCTATTGTTATTAATTACAATAGTTTAAGTGTTTTCCTCAGAAATAAATGTTTTTTTTCAGGAAAGGCTGCTTGTTTAAGGCGGTCGGTTTGCGGTTCGTGAGGCACGAACCACGGCATCGATCCGAAATTGTCTGAATCATGATTTTTAGGATCAAATGATTACCAGATTTTCACCATGTCAAACAAACACAAATTTTCCCGGATCCAATTCTTTCTCCCCAACAAATCATCTCACGCCGCGGTTCGTGTCTTCACCATAAGTGTTCGGAAGATTTTGGCTCCTAAACCAATTGATTAACCACGATGATAGATACACGGATGACGCGGATTGAACGGATGAGAACGGATATTGCTTGCTTCGCAAGCAATAAATAGTGTTAGTCTTTCAACATACTTGCGAAGCAAGTATAAAATCCGTTTTTATAAGCCGCATCGGCCTCTTCAAGGGGAAGATTCCTAAATACCCATACGTTTTAAATCAACCCAACTTCCTTGCAGATATCAATCATAAATTTCGACAAAGGTCTTTTGTGAATAAACTCCTGATCTACATAATTTCCAACTAAGAGACGATTAATCATACCAGGTGTGGTGAATATTTCAGGAAATTCTCTTTTTAATTGATCTTTGTATTCCTCTGTATAAACCTGGGCTTTTCGAACCAATTCTTCCACAACATCCATCTGTGTAGCATAAATACTTGAAATATTAAATACAGATTCAAATGAGTGATACCCGTTGTTAAGCTTTGGTTCATTAAATTTGAATTTAAGATCTTCATGATCATGACTGATAAAATAATCTACAACTGATATCATATCCAATGAAAAGTTGAAAGCTGAACTGTTCTCTGGAAATTTCTTATACAACTCAAACTGAACTTCTTTTTGACTTTTGGAATTGTTGCAACTACTGCAACTCGGATAAAGATTAAATAACGAAATACTAAAACATGGATAATTTGATTTAGGGATATAATGGTCTACCTGGAATTTAGCCAGAAAACTATCTTCTTCTATTTCAACAGACACTGCGAGCTGTGCATTACAATACACGCACACCTTTAATCCAAGTTTATTAAAATATTTTGGATAAAAATCAGACCGTCTTTTGCTATAGCCCATACACTTCAAAAGTTTACTACGGAAATCTTCATTTGCTTCGTCAGCCATTATCACGGGATCAATGATATTATCAAACATATTTTTCAAACGCATCAATGAATGTGGCTTTCCTTTCAATATTGTAGAAAGATTCGCCACTATTAATTGAATATATTCTTTTTGCGCCGCGTGCAATTCCTCCCCCATTAATTCTTCTAAAGATTCCTTTATCTGTGTTTTAAAATTATCAAGATGAACGCTAAAATACCCTATTACTAATTCCACCTGATCAAAGCCAATTGCTATCATTGGTTGTTATTTTAATTTGTTTCTTGATTTGCTTTACCCGAAAATGCAAGTCGATGCATTTCTTTTAAGCTGTCTCTTAAAAGCGGTTCACCAATCATTTCAATAAACTGGGAAAGATTTTCCTTATTCCATTTCTTGTTTTCATTCATTGCATCACCAGAAATCTGTTTGTGCAGAAAATGCACCGCCGACCTGACTTTATCTGCGGAAAATTCTCCCATATAACCTTTTTCAAGATAAAAATTATTTCCCAATAGTTCATGTATGTTACCCGCAAAGGTTTTCTCTTCGTTCAAGGAATTATCGGGCATACCCTTCTCATTTAGATAAAGAATATTGTCATTCGGAATATCTGATAATATAAAAGGCGAATGAGTAATGAAACAAAAATTAATAGCTATCAGGTTGTTGAACGTTGTCTTTTCCAGGTATTTCGACAAGTAAGCTATAAACGTTCTTTGCATATCCGGATGAAAGTAGAGTTCAATTTCATCCAGGATGATATTTACAAAAGGATAGCTGACGAAGTTTCTGTTAGATAAAACAGAATCAAGATTGTTCAGGTGATAAATTAATGTACTTACTGCATATAACTTTTGTTTCTCACCTGAACTAAGGTCCTTCAAATTGCTTTTGTCGCTCAGAAAGATATCAAACTCCAAAAATGCAGGTGGTAACAGCTCTATCGTTTCTAATTTTCTATCTCTTGAAGCCCTGGATTTGATTACATCAATTTTCTGACTTAATTGCTCGATAGTGGTAACCGCGTTTATTCGTATAGGTTTACAGGTGTCGTATTTAAAGAAGTTAACAGCCTGCCGGAACTTGGAAGTAATGTGACTATTATCAGCCTCCAAATCCCGAAGGAATGTCGGGAGTGTTGACATTTTTATATGCCCTTTTTTGTCAATATAAATATTATATTTCAGATACCCGTTCGCAATTTTTACAAGTTTGGCGACTAGGTATTTTTTTGCAAAGGGTATTAAATCTCTTTTTGACACCCCAAATGTTAATTTATAATGGGCTTTAATTGCCGATAATATTTTTTGCTCATTTTTTATTTTTTCATTGTATAATTCATCTCTTTTTTGTTGGTTGATTTTAAAAATAAGGGTTTCTGCCATTCTTCCATTGTCTGTTAATACCCGAATATTGTTTTTATCCTTCAGCCGTATCTTTTCAAGTATGTTTGAGAGCAACCGCTGTTTTACCAGATCAGCTTCCCTGTTTACATTTATGTTACCTTTCTCCCTGTATGGATTCAATACCAATGGGGTTTGATAGCCGTCATTCTTATGAAATAATTCATCAATCCATGGCCCCATGTCCTTTGAATTAAGTCCGTAATGAGAATAGTTTATGGCTACGGTATAAAAGAAGGCATCAAGGTCTGATGGAGCCATTCGCCTTGGCTTCCCAGGAAGGTATTGATCGTTCTTGTATAAATACTCAACGATGTTCACCGCTTTATCTCTTAATTCTATCTTATGTAAACTGCCTGAATGATAATAAAGGTTGAGGTAAAGCCGCGGCTGTGGTTCAAGTTTGAAACCCGTTACTGTAGATGCAGCAATATTATTGATGGCCATGAACAGCAATTCAGATAAAGTACTTTTTCCCGAACCATTTTTTCCAACTATAGCACTTACATTAATCTCTATCTTGGCGGATGAATATATATCAGGCTTATTCTTATTTGCGATATAGGCAACCCGGCCATTTTTTCGAAATTTATAATCTTTATAAAAAGAATATATCTCACCGGTATGTAAGTTTTTTACATATTCTTTTTGAATAGGGTTAATGGGTTCGAGGGCAATTATCTTGAATTCGAATTTGGTGGTACTTGCTGCTTTCTTTTTAGAAAAAGTGTTTACAATAGCAGCTATTTTTTTTGCATTAGCCGTTTGACTATTTATAGCTACAGCCTGCTTTGCTATTTCGATATATATTTCGGAATCCTTCACCTTAAGCAGTTTCCTATAATCTAAAGCATTTCTTACACGTCCTTGTAAAATACCTAGTTCTAACAAAAATATTTCTGAATTTTTGTCAAGTGACATAAAATTCCTTGCATCCACCCAAAAAAGAAAAATAGAAAGTGAACTTACATCAATACCATACCATCCAGATAAATTATTAAACATTTCTTCAATGTTCGCTGATTGGTTCTTGTCAGCAACATCTTTAAAAAAAGACCAAATTTGTTTTTGCACCGGAATGTCACGTACCGACAAAATTCTCAATGCAAAAGGTGTAGGGCAACCTGTAAAATCTATTTTGTTGAAATGAGCATCGCTTTCAAGTATTTTAAAGTATTGGTTGATAATAGATATTCGTTTCGTTTCCTTTTCTCCAAACTGGCTAAACGAAGTAAAAAAATGGAAAGGATCGATGCTTTTAACCGTTCCATATTTTGTTATATTTTTTAGCCAAGGATTTGCTTCTACAAGAAGCTTGTTCTGCATAATTTTTTTATATAATACAGACCCTGACTTTAATTTATTTTCTTCATAAAACTTGCTTAATAGCAAGGTTAGTTGACGATATACATCATTCCACTTAGCATTTGAATCAGTTTTATTTAACATTCTTCAAAAATAAATCCCTTTTCCTTATTTTACGTAGGAAAAAAAGAATAAACGCTGTAATATCACCGTGTACCAAATACTTCCGATTTATCTCATGCCAGCTGATCATAACACCAGATTCGACGTGTAAAGTGCAAAACTCAAAATAACTCAAAAGATTTTCTTGACCGCTGAAAAACACATTAAGCTATGGCTTCAGAATAAAGGACTACCGGCTTACAGATAGAATAATAAAAAAAGCTGCTCTTCAATTTGACAAGAGCAGCTTTTAATCTTATGCAAGCTGAATTAGCTTCCACGTCACAGCTTTGCCATCATATGGCGGCATGAGATTCCCTTGTGCAATGGGGGCAGTTGTACTAGGTGTTCCTTCAACTTTCCATACGCCACTTTCGGGACAAACTTCGCCAGTCTTGGCGGTTCTACCAACGCTCATGGTAATATAATTTTACAGTCCCCAACGATGAGAGTGAGGTCAGTTTCTCTCTTGAACTCTTAAGTAGGAGTTTCTCCTACAGGAAATTCTATGATATTTTTTTAGCTATTTGTTTTTTGTACTGCCATCTTTAATTAGTTTGATAAGACATAAAATTATTGCAGCAATTTGCAACCTATTTGCAAGCCAATATATCCCTTAGAAAATCATTTAGGTGTCCCTCAAAATCTTATATTTGGCCCAGCCTTAACTATATCAAATTTTAGTACGTTAGTTTTCCATGCAAAAAAAAATTTCAATATGATTACACCCTCATTAACTGAATTTCATAAAGTTTTATTCGAAGCTTCTTTAGAGGCTGATAGGGTTGCTAATGAAGTTTATGAGAAAGCCAAAGAAAGAGGCGAATTAACAATAAACGGGGAAATGCGTGATGGATGTTCAATTGGATCAACAATAATGTACTTAGATAAACGAAAGCCCTTATTTAAATTCTTTGCTAATTTAAGAAATGAGCCACAGGATTTTTATGGTATACATTTGTCTGATAGAGAATTAAGAATAAGCTTACGAAATATAAGACTGAGGCAATCTTATACAATGCATAGAGCAGTTTATGATGTTATTGTTACCAGGTTACGAGAGGCTTTTGGATGGGAAATCTACAATAATGTGAATCCGGATTAACGATTACTTTTAATAAAAAAATCCAATCCATACTATCATCATTTCGTTCGCAAATATATGATTTCACAATTCTTGCAATTTCTCTTTTCCTGGTAATATTCAGCAGGATTGAAGCGACCATCACGTGGCTCAAAAATATCTAAACCTCTTCCTAATTGTATTCGCCATCCATTATTTCCCATTATATGCCTGTCATGAAGATCCTGGTATTCATAAGTTAATTTAATTCCCATTTCTGCCAATGACGTTACCAGCTCCTGGAAGCTTAATTCACTATCCTGCATATATTCCTGGCTGTTCCATGTAATTACATGCAATGCAGTTTCTTCCTCTGGCGCTTTGTTTTGTGCAAGCATAATACAAAACTCCATTAGGTTCTTAAACTGATATGGCATCCTGATATAAGGGTCAGTTAACGTTATAGCTGTTGCACCCTTTAGATAATCAGCAAACAATCTTTTATAAGAAATGCCCGTTTGATTATCTCTGATAATAATGTGTTTAGGTTCCAGGAAAATTTCTATTTCTTTTTTATCTTTTGCTTCAGGTTTTTTTTCAGCAGAATCATCTTGTAAGTTTAATAGGTCGGTTTGGAAGTTTATCTTCTCAAGTGTTTCTATAAAAGTTGTTTTACCGGAGGATAGAATACTGTATTTAAATTCGGCAGGTTGATCTCTAAAAGTTTCATCAATAATATAAAGCTGATCTTTTACTCTTTTCCTTCCTTCAATTGCGAAATCCAACACTTCTATTGCTTGCTCCAATGTTACTTCTTTGTGAGGGTATAATAGTTTCACAAAGCCTGAAAATGTTTTACGTATGGCCATTTTATCTCTGGCAGTTAATGAACCATCCAATTCAAAATGCTGGTCCATTATACCTGTGTAATCAGATTTCCTCAGCTGTCTTAATATTTCTGCGAGGTAATCTACAATGAATCCATAACCTTCAGAAAAAACAGCTTCTTTTAAAATCCGCACCTCCCAACCAGGAGAATAGAAATGCATTCGGTCTAAAAATGCACCTTTTATATAACCTGTAGGAATAGACTCAAATAAATTCGAATGTTTGAGCATATATGGGACAGAATGTTTTGTATTGCCTACAAAAGCTAATGAAGCTGTTGCCTGGTAAGTTTCTTTACCTCTGTTGAATGACTGGTTGGCCATAAAGTTTTGCATAATCTTGACCAGGTCACCATCTGTTTTTTTGCTTCCTGCATCTTGTTCAAATTCATCCAATGCTACAACGTCCCAGTAGCCTACCAGTCCTATTTTGTCCCCATTATTGTTTACAAAAAGGCGGGCCTTACTTACATCACCTCCGGATACCAAAACTCCATGTGGAGATAACTCAGAAAAAACATGAGATTTTCCTGTCCCTTTCGGACCTAGCTCAATAAAATTGAAATTATTTTCAACATGAGTAAGCAATCTGGAAATCTGGATAAACTTGCCTCTCCTGGTAAAGTATTCAGGATTCAACCCTATACTAAATAATAATACATCCAGCCATTCTTCAGCATTAAAGTTTTTTCTAGCTTCGATAAACTCTTCCAAAGAAACATGAGAAATCTGTATAGGTTTTAACTCTTCAATTTCCCACCTAACTTCTGCATCATTTGCATGTGTATAGCCCATATTAATTATGCTCCAAACCCCTCCACCACTCAATAATTTTTGATTGTCTTTTACAATCTTGTCTGCAACAGGTACTTTTTTAATGCCAAGATTTGCAAATTCGGCCTCATATTGATTGGCCTTATCATTCAACTGCACATTTACTTTATCAATTATTTTGAAACTTCCGCTTTCTCTTATTTTGGATTTGATAATTTCTGCATCACTTCGATGCACATAATTTTCCGAAATAATTTTTTTTACTTTTTCTACTCCATTCTGAATTATTTCTTCGTCACTCACGGCACAATATTGTCCCAATAAATATTCCAGCACATAGGTAGGCACTACAGCATTACCTTTAACCAGCGAGGTTAAATCTTTACGAACAACTTTACCTTCATAGTATTTTATTATTTTTTCTTGCAGTTCCATTAAAAATCTTTTTGTATAAGTGTATTATTGATAACCGTTTTTTCTATTAATGGATTTAATGTATCTTCTGTGTCAAATACTTTTAAAGTTAAAGTTGATTGAACGAGACCTGATTTTGTAATGCTTAGATTGATATTGAATAATCTTTCAGAAGCAAACTCTGATGCCGAATCTATAGCGATTTCCTGTTCCGTAGAAACAAGCTCATAGTCTTTATAAATGCCTATGCGCACTATTCTTCCTTTTTCATACCTACTTACATTATTTTCCTGCAAAATTTCGACACGCAAAGTATTGCTTATGATTTTTGGGTCTGTAGTCAAAAGTTTTACATTCACCTTCTTAGTTATATCCTCTCTTCTTCTCGCACTTTCAATAACAGGAACTATTAACTCCTGTAAACTTGCACCTCCGTGTACATATTGCTGCCCTGAGCCCTGCCGTTTATAACGATTCGTCGAAGCGGGGATCACTATCCAACGGTCATCCTTAAATAGGGTAGTAGCATTCAATGGAACACTATATCCCAGCGCAGGAATTACTGCTTTGTCAAAAATACCAAAACGATTGTGTTGAATAATTGGTTCATCGGCTAAAGGATCTTCTTTATCAGCTTCCGCGATGGTTTGATCATTGTATAAAAAACCGTGATCAGCCGTAATAAGGATCCTGGCAACGTTATAAGTACTATGTATTTTTTTAACCATTCTCTTTATTTCAACTAAAGAATCTTCTACAGCTTTAAATGTTCTTCTTTCCGATTTTCGATCATCTCCCACAGCATCTATGTGGTTGTGGTAAATATATACCACGGCGGCTTTAAATAATTCCCTGTTTTGTTCCTGGCTGTTTTGCTCTACCTGCTCGTAGCTAACAGTTATGGCTTTGTCATTAGTGGCTTGTAAAATGGCTTGTCTGTTCACAAGGGATTGTGAGCTCATCCCATCAATTCTGATATCATCATTATTAAAATCTCTTTTGTTTCCGGGAAGCAGGTTACTCATGCCTACACTGGTTTTAGAAGGGATAGATGCCAACATAAATTTTATTATCGCCTCACTTTTTCGATCATTGTGCATTTCATTCAGCAATTCCATTCCTGCTTCATAACGTAGCGCATCAGAAATAAATACTACTAACTTTTGATCAAACGCTGCTACCTCATTCTTATAAAAATCGTATTGTTTTGGCACGCCAATATAGGCGTAATTGAATTGTTTAGTTTGCAAACAAGCCAGCCACTCACGGTTAAACCTTTCCAACCACGTATTATACTGATTGTTTAGATCATTGCGTAAT
The DNA here is from genome assembly GCA_039921685.1 of Ferruginibacter sp. Classification (GTDB taxonomy): domain Bacteria; phylum Bacteroidota; class Bacteroidia; order Chitinophagales; family Chitinophagaceae; genus Ferruginibacter. Next base: position 5,796 of record JBDSBG010000149.1, on the reverse strand, counting down.
TTCTCCGACGCAACGAAAGCGGGGATTTCAGAATGATCCAAATCCTCCAATCTGTAAATGGCTTTCCGATAATATTGATCTATACGGTAGTATTCTTCGGTATATTTTTTTATATATTCTTCAGGTTTGTTTAAACGGTAGGTATTAATAGATGCAATTAATTGTAGGCAAATAGCAGAATGCTGACAAGCATTTAACACAGATCTTATTTCTGCATTTTCTTCATGATGCATACCCATTCGTTCAAGTCCGGATAAAGCCTTTTCAGTATCTTCTGGTAAAAAGCTCATATACTCTACCAATACTAACCATTTTAATGTATCAGGCATCCATCCATAAGACGCATTTGCACCATAATATTGAAGGATAACAGATTCCTTTATTTCTTTTCCTTGTAATAATAAGTTGTCAATAAGTGCAGCTCCTAATTTTGGTTGGCTGCGTATTTGTTCAAAAAATATTCCAAGTCTGTCTGCTGATACATTATGCTTTATTTTTAATACGCCATAAGGATCGTGTTTAACAAGTTCTATATTTTGTACAATCAAATTGTACTTTATTTTTATTAACACCTCAATTAAAATTGATTGGTTTAGCGATGAAACTTTTTCATCTACCAGGTCATTAATACGGTTTATCAAAACAGTATCTAGCCGGTTTTCTTTTAGTTTCTTTTCTGCTTTTATAAAATCAGTAGTATGCGTAGGATTAGCCCAGACGAATAATTTTGTTAATAAAATATTCCATGTCTGCGGTTCACTAAACTTTAAAAAAGCACTAATCAGTCCCCGCTGAATGTTTTCTTCTGTAAAAGCTTCTGCATTCAAATAAGGTTTTATTACATCCTGTATGAGAGGGTATTTTAATTCATGAATGTATTTTGCAACCAAAGCGTATTGTTGTATTTTAAGCTGATACTGTTCCATAAAATCGCTAACATCTCCCAATCTTAATTCTTTATTAGCCACCAACACATCCATCAAAGGAAACTTCCTGAACTCTTCCTGTTTTGAAGGCGCTGCAGAAGTAAAGTATAAAAATATTTTATCAGCGGCCCATTCATTATTTAGTTTAAATTTTAGATTAAAAGGGATATTAGCATATTTCACTACTTTAATATCGGTTAGGGATAATCGATTTATTTCTTCTTCCGATTCTTTCTCTGGATCGAAAAAGAAAAGTATTCTTATCTGAGGGTATTTTGTAAACTGTTGCTTTATTTTATTTTCTAATTCCATTTGTAATATTCGTGTAAAGTAAAAAATAATTCCTAGCCTTAAAGATAAATTAGAAGTAATATTCCTGGAAGTTAAAAAGGAAGATCATCATCAACATCAAATCCTGGCCTGGTTGGGAAGATGCGTGGTGTATTTGGAATAGGAACTGGATTTGTATTTACTGGATGCTCATCCAAATACCAGCCAGACAACTGCAAATAATATCCACGCGGTGCTGTAATAGAAGAACCTTCCGGAGGAAAAATCCTTGAAAAAGATATCCTCAATATTGTTCCTGCAGGTATTGTTTCAGTAGTTTCCTGGTAGCCTACATAACTTAATCCCCTATAATTAGTTCCATTGGGAAAACGATATCTTGTTTTAGAGTCAAAAATAACTCTTGTCAGATCACGATTTGTTTGCCAAAAGCCAACGCTTTTTGGAGGTAGATTCCCTCCTTCAGGTATATAGCCAGAACCACTATGAGTCCAATGTAGAAGCCCATCAAATATACTATCTATGTGCCCTGTCCAATCAATAGTATTTCTTGCTCTTAGAAAAGCTGGAAGGTTTGTTTGCCTTCTCAGAAAGTTTTTATTACTAATTATTACATCTTCGATATGAGGAGGATGCAAGTCTCCTCTATTGTGAAAATTAATATCCCAAATATCACCTACTTCAAAATCTGTATCCCCCTCCTGATTATAATTTCCAGGTTCAAGTAATCTTACATATCGATTATTGGTTAAAACGAGACCGCCAACGCATGCCATTGTTGACATGTGGGTTTTCGATACGATTAAAACTTCCATATTACAGGTTTGTGATTGTATAGTTGTATTGGTCGTGCAGCTTTTGAGCTACTATCGATCTATGGCAAGCTTCAGCAAATTCTTCTACACAGAATAATGCAATCCTTTTTGCACCTATCTGCTCTAACATTTCAAAAAAATTATTAAAGTCAAAGGCTTTAAGTACCCGGTTTTTATATTCAATTACAAATACCTGACCTAACGCTTGCCTTTCTCTTTTTAATTCTCCTTTCTCCAAATCAATTTCCTTCTGCAATTCACGGATCTCCGTAGTGGGAGCGAGGCCCGGAATATACCCATACTTAATGTCCAAGTCATGTAATTTTTGCTGTAAGCGGTTACTGTTTACAAAAGAATATTTTGCACCTCTTACACCACGTCGTTGCCTGATATCACAAAAGGTATCAATTTTGTTTTCCGTTAGTTTATCGAAGAATTCGTTTTCAGTAGTGTTGTAAACACCGAGGGTAAAAAACTCCATATTTATAAATAGGATTTTCGTGAAGTAACATTGAGCGGATTGCCGAAAAGGTCTACTTCAGAAAGGCCCTTATTTAATTCATTAATAACTGTTGCCTGGTCTTTAATTTTTCCTTTTTCATCAATATGTTTCAGTACAATATTATCGGTACTCAGCACGCGGCCAATAAGTTTGCTGCGATGGCATTCACAAGGCTTACTCTCACTACACATTACAACCACATTAATATCTTTATTGTAAGCTTTTTTTAAACGATCAATACCTTGCAGAAAAAAATCTTTTGATTTTACAGCTTCGTAATCGACTTTTCCCTCCTCATCGTAACATGTTCTATCTGTTGGCCTGCCACCTATGCTATCGCCCATGAAAACATATTTAATACCATTACGTTCTAAAAAGAATTTAAGCTCACCTTGGTTAAACTGTGGGTTAAATTTTGAATAAGGTTGAGACCTAACATCTATTAAGTATTCAATACCAAAATCCTTCAACAAAGCCAGGAATTCTTCCGACTTCCTGTTACCATGACCAATTGTGTATAAAGGATTCTTGTTCATATTGTAAATTTACAACTATTTTATTGGTGCAACAACCCCTTCAAACAACGCATAATTCTTTGTCACCCCATCATCCAAATCAAAACTAATTTGCTTATCAGCTAAGTCTTTTAAGAGCAAATCATATTCTTCACATTCAGCTGCCTGTTTACGGAGTATATCAAGTTTTTTTAATTCAGCCTTGCTCAAAGTTGCTGCTTTTTTTCCCATATCAATTAATTGACTTTTTAGCCAACTTATATGGGGTATCAGATACTTGCTTCTAATGTTAGCTGGAGTATATGCATTCATTCGGTGCATATATACCAATACCTGGAATGCTCCTTTTTTACTGGCGAATAACCAATAAATAGGTTTTTTACTGTAAGTTTTTACATGATCTTTCCAAAAGTCTTTTAACAGATAATCTTCCAGGTCTTTACCCAATTGTTGTTGAAGAAAATTGAGGTTAGCCGTCAACGTATCATTGCCCCATACAATAGATAAAAATTCTTTCGTTCTATGCAACATATCATCGGTAAAATTTCCATTGCTACCCATTAAGGGAATGATTGCATCATCATCAATTTGGAAAAGGAAATGCTTATTTACATCCTTACTTAAGGCATAGGGTAGTAATTCTTCTTCAGTAGGACTTGGATGTGCAATATACAAACCTGGTCTATCTAAGCGATAGCGGCCCATATAGCAACCAACTGCGTAACTGATAAGTTGTTGCATGATTGTGTGCACACGTATCGGGACTAATTGATTTTCGTAAGGTCGACGCAATTGCGCTAACCTTTGAAAATCTAATTCATCTTGTAAAACAGTTATGTCATTTAAAGACACATCACACGATAATTCACTACTTAAATCATAAATATTTATAAGTATTTTATTAAGCTCTTCTTCATGAGAATGTAGCTGAAAGAAATTTTTACTTATCTGCTTTATCCAATAAATAGAACTTAATTCTAAAGTTTTCTGCCTTGATAATATCAAGGGGTTAGCTCTAAAATCCCATGAATTTTCACGTGAGTCCCAATCTGATTTTGTCAATTCAATGCAAGATGAAGCGAAACTTTTAATCCTATAGTTTTTTAAAATCATTTGTGGTAACGGAATTCTTGACAAATCTCCTACTTGAACAGTTATTGTTGGATTTACAGCTTTTACAAAATATGAAGACAACTTACTGCAAAATACTGACAGGACAGCTAAAAGATCTTCTTCTGAGTATGTAAAACCAGAGGAACCTTTTACATCAAATAAAGAACCTTTGGGCGTATATCTTGCCGCAAAACTATTGCTAACTATGTCTGACCAAGTAATACCGTCTTTAAACATATAATGTAAGTTCTGTATGTACCTTGACCAATGTTTACCATCATTTCTTAAAACTGCAAATTCCTTGACTTCTTTTCCATCATTAAACCAATTAAGCACATAATAAAGGTTTCCATACCATTTTTTAAATCCTCCGCCCTTATTGTATGGAAACCATTTCGATTTTGACAATTGTGCATCTTCAATACTTGTTCTTTTAAAATCAATTTTGTCAAAATCAATTTCCGGCCAAAGTTTTAAGAAGACATCATTGTCTCCTGTATTAAGTCCAACAGCGGCTTTCATTATTTCTTTTATCGCTTGGTGTTCCTCGAAACATTTCAGACCTGCTTCGGTTATCCAATATGCGATTGGATAACCTGTAATTTTTAAAAAGTTTAGTTGATAAATGTCAGCAAATTCGTTACTCTTATTTCTAAATGCTTCCTTTTTTAAGTCATTACTTCCATATTCTACAAGTCTGTAGTAAACGCCACAAGAATTATTTGGTAGTGTTTTTTTCAAAATGAATGAAGTATTTTGAACTACTTCACCGCTTAACTCTTCAAAAGTTCTTGGACCTAGGTGAAGCATACTTTCAATAGTCTGGTTTTTTATAAGTTCTTCTCGCAGTTTTTCATACGAACTTAAGAACATCCAACTTTGCATATTAATTATACCATGTCTGCCATTTTCTTTTGCCAAATTTGTTGTAACATCCATAAATACTGCAAATAAATCACTTTTAGTCAACGGATAATTCTTATTAACATAACTCTTTAATGATGCATTCATATTTTTCTGTCCCATATATGGTGGGTTAGCAGCAATACAAACAAATTCATTTGTAAGGATAATTAATATATTTATATAAGTAGAAAACGTTTCTTTTACAATTTCTTCTTCCAGCGTTTGAGTTTGAGTTGTTTGCCAGTAATAGTCTCTTTCCTGGATAGCTTTATGCGCAGCATCACTTAGTTTCAAAATCATTATACTGCCAAGGTTATTAGCTTGCTCCATAATTTGTAATGCCTCGTATAATTCATCAATAATAGAAATATACGCATCGCCTAAAAATATTTCCACTTCTTCTTTTGTAAAAAAACGTGGCTGTGGCATTGCATAAACATGAGGTAATATTTTACCTTGCAATACTGTCCTGCTACATTTTGCCGCCTTGATGATTATGGCGAATTGCGCTAGTTGGGCGGCTCGTGTATCAAGATCCAAACCAAACAGATTATTTTGTAAGATACTTTGTACAGCTTCTTCCGGATTGTAAAATTCTGCAAGGTACATAGGGTAATAAGTATCAAACGCCTCAACTAAAATATGGCCAGAGCCAACAGCTGGATCGAGAAAGTTTAAAGTTTCAAGACTTAAAAATGCAGGTGTAGCACTCTTTTTTTGCTCAGATGATT
>JBDSBG010000148.1:0-18123 GCA_039921685.1 Ferruginibacter sp. | reverse complement strand
ATTACCTGCCGTGCCTCCTGGAAACCATTTAACCTGAACAGGTAGGGCATGCCGATTTTTATCACAGAATTAAAGTCATTAAATTCATTGGGAAGTTTCTCCGGGTTGCCAGGGTCAAAGAACCAGTTTCCATCGGCCACATATCTGTAGGTATATGTTCCTTCAGCAAGGTAAAGTGCCAATCCCCAGCCTGATGCAGATTTCCTCATCAGCAATTCTTTATTTTGCCAGTTATTAAAACTTCCGGCGAGGTAAACTTTTTTTGCATTCAGGTAACCATCAAGTAAAAAGCGGGTATTGGTTTTATAATAAATCGAATTAGTGTTCCCCTTTCCATCATTTTCACGCAGCTGGTTATCCTCATCAATTCTCCAGTTACCATCAACAATGAATTTATACCAATATTTACCAGGGCCAAGTTTTACATTTGTGATCCATCCGCTGTCTGTTTTTTGCATCGGCAAAGCATCTGGAGAAAAATTATTAAAACTACCTGCAAGCATTACACGCCTTGCCTCCTGGTTGTTGCGGATAAAAAAACGGACGATGGAGTCACGCACTTCGAAGGCCGCACCTTTCTTAAATTTGTTGTAACCAAAAACGATCCCGCTTTTTACCAGAAACCTGTCTGCAATTGATAAAACGAGTTGCTCTGCCGGATTATTTGATTCGGAGGAACTCAATAAGGGTTTGCTGATCGCAAATACATCATTTTCATTTTTATCGATCTCCCAGCCGTGAAACTTAATTGAATCTGAATTATTAGCTTTAATAAATTGTTTTAGTGCAAGCTCGGTCAGGTTAAACTGGTTGATGAAACTATCCAAAGCAGGTTCGCCAAGGAACTTACTCAATTCAATATACATCTTACCGTTTTTGATCGTGTATATCTTTACAGGTGCCTGTCCGGAAGCCCTCAGTTGCCATATCACAACAAGAAAGCATACGCACACAACGAGCCGTAAACAACTTGCCATCTGCTTTCCTGTGATCATTGTTTCCATATATACATTTTACGTTTTACAAAATTAAACCCAATTTTATGTAAGGATAGAAAATCAAAACCAAGCATCCCATCCAGGCATCGGTCGTATGCAGTACACATTTTTTCCAGGTTGGTTACAATAACCGGCAGGGAACTGATGTTGAGCGCACCCAATTTCAGGTCTTTGAGATCCCCAGTTAGCGCTTCGGTTTTTCTTGACCCGGTTCCGGCAAGGGTTATGCGCCCGGTGACCGTTACATTTTCAAATATTTTATTGGGTAAGCGGCTATCCAAAACATTTGTTTCTGCACCGGTGTCCACCAGGAATGTCATTTTTTTTCCCTGCATTTGGGCACTGGTCAGTAGTTTATTATCAACAATTGTTATCGGGAAGATATTGTATGCCGACGTATCTTTCAATTGTTCACTTGAATATGTGCCTGCTTCTTTTTTGCCTATGAGGTGTAAATAGATAGTAGATCTTTCATAGTCGATGATCATTTCAAATTTTGTAAAGAGTTGGAGTCCCAACAGTCCCAATATCCTTACGCCCTTGCTGTTTTCTATATGGCCGAGATTGATCCTGTCCGCATCCAGGCGGCGATATTTGATAGGTCCAAAAGAAAATGCAGAAACAATCGTGGGGTCTGTACCGGTAGTTGCGCCTGTAATACCTCCCTGGTCCTGTGACGCAGTGCTGGTTGAAGCATAATCCCGAAAGTAAGTCATGTTCAAAACCAGGCCTGGTGCGCCGGTGTCCAAAATAAAATTACCTTCAGTTGAATCGGCTTTTGCCTTTATTAGTATCAGATTGCCTGCTCTTGTAAAAGGAATTATCGCTACGGCAGAGTCACAACTCACGAACGGGTCGTTATAATTTAATTGGCGAAATCGAATTGGCGTGAGAGAATCTTTCGGAGAACTGCTCGGGAAACTAACCATTTTTGCAGAGCTGTCAAAACAAAAAATATTTGATATTGCAAACAGGGCAACGAAGCATTTTATGAATTTTGCAAATGGGAACATTCAGTTGATTCGGTTCATACAATTAATGATTCTAAAGAAATTTGTAACCTGCTGAAAGAAAAACTTTTCCTCAATTCAATATAGCTATTCTTTTCCAATTCGGGAATTTATTAAAGACAATTGCATTTCATGAGCAGGATGACAAAGTTCAGCATTGTGTTCCAACCAGTTCCCTCCATTCATTCTCCAATATTCCCATCTCGATGAGGCTCCTCCATTTCCCTTCGTATAACATGATATCGCGGCTCACTCCTTCTGTTTTAAAACCACATTTATGGTAACAATTTATTGCCTGGGGGTTGTCATCATAAACGCCAAGCGCAATCCGGTGTAAATTCAATTCTTCGAAACCGATTTTTAATACTGCTTTTATCATTTGCTGGCAAAATCCCTTCCCTCCATGGTTCACTCTGTCAACAAAGACTCTGCTGATCCTTGCCGAACTGTTTTTATAACTGATTCCCCCCAAAGAAATATGGCCAACCACATCTCCGCTTGGCGTGTCAACAGCTTTATAAACATAAGCATCTGAGATACCTGGCTCATTTGTATCGGCTATGTACCAGTCCAGGCTCGCTTCGGTAAGTGGAAAGCGGAAAAGGTCTCCGGCCCAGTTTTTTAGAAGTTGTTCCGAATTGATCCAATTTATCAACTGGTTAAAATCCGTTTTCTGAAATTTTTCTAATACTATCATGAATGCTTAATGCAGGCTTTATGTTTAATTTAGATTTGTGCGGGTTGAGAAATTGGGAGATGTCAACCACCCAGGCCCAACCTTCGAGATGTCAACTCGGTTAGATGTCAACTTACCAAGATGTCAACTCTCCGAGATGTCAACTCACCGAGATGTCAACTAGCCAGGATGCCAACTCCTGAATCCCAGATTTGTTCAGACGTGAATCCGGCGAGTTGGTTACTGCCGGAGATGTCAACTCATATAGATGTCAACTCAGTGAGATGTCAACTGCCCGAGATGTCAACTCGTAAGAAACCAAACAACTGTGATCTTACACTTGCAAGTGGCAACATTAATAGTTAACCCTACCTGGTCCGCAAATTACACACAAAAATAGAGCCTGTAAAAAGGCTCTATTTCGTTTAGTGATAATAGCTTATTTTTTTATGAACTTAACATCGGCATAATTCCCGTCGGGTTCAATATATCTCAGCATATAAATTCCGGCTGCCAGGTTGCTCACATCAAGTGTAGTAAATGACCTGCCGACGTTAACTGCGATCTTGCGCAGCATCACAACTGAACCTTTGCTATCTATAATGCGAATGCTAAGGTCCCCGCTCCTGCTGCTGCTGTAATCAACATTCAATTGGCCAGCTGTTGGATTTGGATAAACCTGGATAACATTATTTTTATTAAAGGAAAGCGCAACTACATTGCTGAGGGTTTTCGCTCCATTGATATCAACTTCTTCGATCCTGTAATAGTTCCATTTATTTAGCGGACTAAGGTCCTGGAAGCCATAAGTTCTCAATGTGTTGCTATTGCCTGCTGCATCAACAGTACCAAGTACAGTTGTAAAGTTCACTCCGTCGGCTGAACGCTGAACATTGAAATGGGAGCTGTTTTGTTCAGATGATGTTTGCCAGCTTAATACAGCTTTGGTTCCTTCCTTCTGTGCTGTTAAACCCAGTGAACCCACCGGCACTGGCGCAGTTACAATTACCGTCACATAATTCTTACTGAAATTCACACAGAATGTCGCTGGATTTGCAAAAATATTTGAAGTCATAGCGTTCAGGCTTCCCCCTGCATAAGCGGTATTTAAAGAAGCGATCGGAATCGTGTTGGTATAGGAAATACCATAAACCGCATAAGTTCCTGCCGGGTAGGTTGCACTATTTGTAAGATTTGAAGTTGCACTTATCCCCGCAATAATTCCAGTTGCGGTATTTACAATAACATAACCATAAGCAAAGGAAGCGCCGGGGTTAAAATATAAAGCTGATCCTGTATAAAGCTGTCCGCCCGCGGGTGATGCAGAAGTTACGGCTACAGAATAGGCAGAAGGCAAAGTTGGTTGTGTTGCTGTGAAGGTTGTGATCGCCATCGAATAAGGTTGACCGGCAGTCAACGCTATCGAGTAAGTCGTGGAAGCTGTTGGCGTTGTTCCATCATAACTGATATTTGATTTAAGGAAACCCGCACATGGGCTTGCTGGATTAAAGCTGCCACTGTATAGATCCATTACCGTTCCCGTTGCACCTGTTAATACAAATGTATAAGTTGCTGTAAGGTTTGGCGTAAAATTAAACACATCATAGTTTACCACGTTTGCAAATGCCTGGCAGCCATTGGTCACTGTATAAAATATGGCAAGGCTGGAAGTAGGATCTGTTGTTGCCAGTGTACCCGCAATCGTTAGTGGAGTGCTATACTGTGGGCTCAGCCCCAGGTTTAATGCGCCATTGCCTGCCAATGCAACTACAGTTGTGTTTGGAGCAACTACAGCACCTTCTGCTGCACAAGCTGATGTAATGCTAATATCTCCGAGGTTGATATCAAAGAAAATATTACCGATTGATTTTACCATCACTCTTCCCTTGTTGGTTGTCTGCGCTGGTATTACGATGTTTTCCGTACCGTCATTTGCTGTACTTGCCAAAAGCGTGTAAGGGAATGTTAGCCCGCCATCAGTGGAAAATAATATGGAAACATTCGGTGAATTAAAAGGTGCAATGTTTGTACCTCCTACTGTCCAGGTGATGGTTGCAGTATTGGTGCCATTGGCAACCCAGTTTGTCGCAGTCGGTTGCGAAGTAACATTGAACGGTGTTGCACCCGAAGTTGTAACAGCCATTTGTGCAAAACATAAACCTCCGCCACCCGCACGATTATCCCTTGCCGATAGTCGAAAATTCATGGTCCTTGCAACCGATGGAAGTTTTTCACCAATGGTAGAAACATTATTAGCGACATCATACAATCTTGGAAAAGTTCTTGAAGGAGAAAATGTTGGTGGAAAAGACCTGAACAAGGGAGTATTTGCGCCGGTAGTAACGGTCCAGTCACCAAATGCCGCACCTACGTCTATTTGTTCCCAGCTATAGGTGAGCAGGTCTCCATTAATATCCGTTGCCGAACCTGTAAGCGTAAATGGCGTTGAAACCGGGATGGTATAATTAGACCCTGCATTAACTACGGGAGGGGTATTGCCCGTAGCTGTTGCAACACCACATGTTGATCCCCCACCGGTTCTGGAAAAGATTCCAAGACTGTTAAAACTCACGGCATGGAACTGGGGATCACTATTCGGCTGAATATCATTTGCTGCACAAATACCTGCATAAGCCATGATCGTTGTTCCACTGCCCGGTTCGGCATTCGCAGTATTTGTTCCATTACCAGCACAATTGCCGGTTGCCGCATTAAATGTATGGGGCCCGCCAAATTGGTGTCCCATTTCATGTGCTACATAATCTATATCATAAGCATCTCCCACAGGGTTTGGCGAACCGGTAATGCCTCTTGCTTTTTGGGTTGAATTACAAACAACACCAAGTCCGGCCAAACCGCCACCGCCTGTGCTAAATGTGTGCCCGATATCGTAGTTCGCCGAACCTATTGCGGCATTGATCACCGTCTGGCTTTCATTTATTAAAGTGTTTGCATTGTTGTTGCCTGTAAAAGGATCACCTGCACCATTGGTCAGGAATTCGATCAGGTTATTATTTGCAATTAACGTGAGCCGGATTGCGACTTCTTTTTCATACACACCATTTACCCGGTTAACAGTAGTTACAATGGCGGAATGCAATAAGGCTGCTGTAGTTCCACCTACCGCAACCGCATATTCGCCGGTGCAGGCAATTGCAAGCCTGTAGGTACGGAGTGTTGCACCCAGGCAGGGGCCGCTGGTTGGAACGGAGTTCTCTATATTAGTGCCATCTGCTTTGGATTCATCTCCGCCAGGCAAAACGCCAATTTCTCTGAATGCCCGCGGCTTCAGGTCTGTTTTAAAATAAGAAATGTAACTTGTTTTTGTTCCTCTTGCATAAGGATCGATCCATGCTGAACCAGTTAATGGCGATAATATCATCGCATGAAAACCAAAAGAGGTCCAGTCAATTTTTATTGTAGCAGAGCGGTCTTCAATACCCTGGCCGCTATAGGTCCTGATATCAGGAAATTGCTCCTGCAACCCTGGTTCCTGCATGCTATATTCAACAACATTAAAATGGCTGATGCTGCCGTTAGGCATCGGAAGTGCAAGTATTAACGGAGTCAAACGGCTTGCATCCGAAAATTCAAGAGGCGCTGCTCTTAAAGCCTCAAGCAACTGCAATGTGTCCAGCGAAAATACTTTGTAATGTTCGGGAACAATGGTTCTTAGCTGATTGGCGGTCTTTGCTGCCGACTCCGGGATCTCTTTCCAAAAATTTTGCTGTGCAGCAACAGCACCGAAAATCAATAATAAGGGAAGAAATAAGAATAGTTTGGTAAAATTTTTCATGTATAATATTTGAGTCGTTGAAGTTCTCAAATATTTATCAAACTGGCAAAACAATGAATGGAAAATGACCTTTTATTTACAAACGGTAATGTGCACTGTGACTGGGATACATTAGAAGCCTGCGATTTCGCAACCCATTTGGTTTATTTGAAACCAGCTACTCGGAACTCCCCCGGTTCCTGCTTCATTTTGTATGAGCTTCCAACCATTAAATTCAGTGATAAGGTATAACTGTTACCCACTGAACAATGCAAGGAGCTTTTTTGACGCCCGGATTTTCCAGGAGATAGTAACTAATATGTTGAGATCCGCTTTCGAAACCCTTTTAAGATCTACCAATAATAGCGGGTAATTTTTATAATGATCGGTATAAAAGAAAATTTCGCCATCGGAAGCGATCCATTCATCACGATCATCGTTATATACCACAAGTGTTTGTCCATCTTCTTTTATGCGTGCAAACATTTTCTTTTTAGTAAAAAATCCAGGGCTGCCATAACAGGGTTTTTCATACGCTTCCGGAAATTGAAGAGCGATCTTGCTAACTTTTTCATGAAAAGAATATAAATTCATGCGAAATAATTGAATAACAAATACGAAGAAAATACAGCCATTGGCATGAGTTAACAGCCCAGTAATCAATTAGGGGGCAGATTTCAATACATCATCCATGATAAACCCTCGATCGTACAATCAGCCCGTCTCCCAACTCCAAAATCTCTGCCACCATCATCTCTGCTTCCCCGGGTACTGTACGTAAATATTCCATCAGGATTTGTTCATCATTAATGATCAGATTTTGTAACTGGTATTGTAACGAAGGCATCCGATCAAATGCATCTTTCCACCATGATCTTAGTGCAGGCTTTCCTCTTATCCAACCATTTGTTTGCGGTTCCCTGCTTTTTAATTTGGGGCTGAAATGAATAGCATCTTCGGCGTAGAGGTTTAATAATCTTTCCAGGTCCTGTCGATTGAACGCTTCAATCCAATTCAACGCTGTTTGTTTGTTTAATGCAATTTGACTCATGATTTTGTTTTAACCTTAGAAAAACCTTCATTTTCTAAAGTCAGGTTGATTTATTGCGATGACCATTTCATCTATGCCTTAACTCGTGAATGAATTATGGTAAAAATAAATGATTTATCTTTTCTCATCCATGGAAAGTATAATTGCAAGGCTCAGCTGTTGAATCATTTCGGTTTTTTTGCTTCTTGTTTGGCGAATGCATTATTGTTTGCATGGCATAAAGTCAACAAAATCTCAAAAAAATGGCTCAAAATATTGAACTGCGTTTATGCGATCGGGGTATGTAAACGGTAATAATGAGGTTGTTTTCGCCTGGTTTGAAAAATGCTATGGTATTTTGTCGCTGTTGGTTTCGGAAATTGTGACAGATCGTATAAACAACATCGTGAGTTCCTGTGAAGTTTCAAACATGAAGTAAGCAATCTAAGAGGCGAGCTAAGTTTTCAATCTTTTTAAAGCATAAATAAAATGAAAAAGGGACCAAGATAGAAATCTAGTCCCGTTTTAAATCCAATATCCTTGAAAAACCGGGTAGTAGTAAACAGGAATCATGCCAGACAGTTCTTCCCTGCTCATTTTTATGCGTTTATTTATTTACTTCATTGATCCACACCTTACTATGTTTTCCATAATTTTTTTTTCGACAGAAATAAAGCGAATGCTTCAGTAAATAATTTTTCGTAAAACAATAAAGATTTCTTGCAAAAAGCTTCTCAAGGTCGGTTGAAAAGGAAAGTGATTAACCAGTAAGGAATAGTCAATCCTGTAATGAGCCCTTGCGATAGAGGAAAGGAAAAACATGATACCAGGTCTGCCGGATAAAACCACAGCGATAGATGCTGGCGATAGTAAAAAATGACATGATCTCAATCCGGGTTAAACGCCCAAGCCATTGTAAACCTTTGAAAGGTTCTAAAGCATCCCAAACCACTCAAAGCTTATTCTTCAGTACCGAAAAGAAAATCACAAAACAGCAACGTATATTTAAAATAACAAACTGCATGTTCGCAAATTTATCATGAACAAAAAAAATGACATCGTTTGAATGTCATCTTTTATAAATTATTTATTACTGCTGCCAGACCTGCCTGTATTAGTATAAAGGGGCTGGATCGGCTCTTTCTTTGTTTTAGGTGTTGTGTACCTTTTATTCACAAAGAAGGCAAGTGCCTCATCGTCATCTTTTACCATCTTATTCATGTTCTCAGTTGTATAGGCAAGTATCTGACCGTCTTCTCCTTTTTGAACGAAATATTCATCAACAGCTCCCACTCCATTGTAGCATTTCTTGGCGTAAACATTTATTTTACCTTTAGCAATTCTTATCGCAAAGCCTGGGAGGGTTGCTGTCGCCACATAACTCCTATGCCCAGAAGTAAATACTGATTGTGATATAGCGTAATGGTCTTTATTCTGGTAAGCCCTGATTTCTTTACCGTTAATCTTTATTTTTCCATCTGCCAGTAAATGAGGGGTTTTAAGTAACCCGGTCACAAGCTTTAAAGTTGAATAATTTTTGATAGTGCCATCTTTCAACTGGACAAAACATGCTGTTGTTTGTTCTTTTGATCTTTCAATATCTGTTTTACGCTGGGCAATGGAGTCTTTTGAGGATTTGCATGAACCGAGTAAAACTAGCATGCTAAAAAAAAAGATTGCAGGTCGTAAGTTTATTCTCATAGTTAAGGATTTACGCTTTTAAAAACGATGGTTCTGGCAAAATATTGTAGCTGTAAAGCGTTATCCTCATCAGCACTCTTGCGCATACCCATGCAACCTGCGGACTGGGCAGTTAATTATCAGGAAACTAAAGTAGAAAAGAGATCTGCTTGTAATTTGGTGGCTTTTATGGCAGATCCAAAAGGGTGAATGTATTAGTGAGTTTTGGAAGTAAACTGCTCCATGACCTTCATCGATTTTATCCCCTCGTCCCCACTGCAGGGGTTACCCGTTTCATCCAGGAAATATTCTACTACCTTTTGTATCATTGGTTGCTGTACATGTTGGAGGGGTTCAAATGAAAATAATTCTGTGCATCCGTTCAAACTAAGGCTGAAGGTTGTGTGATCAAAAACGCTGAAACTGATTTTGCCTTTTGAACCAACGATTTCGCATGTATCAACGTTTTCTCCATTGGGTGCAGCAAAACTCCAAAGCCCATTAAACACCGCTCCTGAATTGAACAAGATATTGCCTGTTACAATATCATCCGCATCATATAGGCCGGCCTGGTTTTGCGACATACCCGATGCTACCCTCACATCGCCAAGATACCAAAGCACAAGATCAAGCTGGTGGGGAGCAAGGTCATGGAATAAGCCACCGCCACTAACAGCTGGGATTACCCGCCAGGATGTTTTTTGTGCTTTTACAGCATCCATGGAAAGGGCTGGCCTCAAAAATGCAAGACGACAAAAACGTATATCTCCAATGGTACACGCATCCAGCAATTGTTTTATCTTTTTAAATTTTGGTTGCTCACGCCTGTAATGTGCGATTGATAGTTTTAACTTTTTCTGCCTTGCCAGTTCCGTCATAGCAGTTGCTTCAGCAGTATTCATTGCTATCGGCTTTTCCACGTAAACAGGCTTGCCTGCACTTAACGCAGCAATCGTATAACATTCATGGGTAGACGGAGGGGTTGCAATATAAATGGCATCAACCATTGGATCATTGATCAGTTTGGCTGCGTCATCGTACCATGTTGTAACCTGGTGCCTTGCTGCATAATCAGCAGCCTTCGCAGCATCCCTGCGCATCACTGCTACAAGTTCTGAATTATTTACTTTATTGAATGCGGGACCGCTTTTAAGTTCAGTAACGTCACCGCAACCAATGATTCCCCATTTTATTTTTTTCATGGTGGCCTTCTTAGGGCTACAATTTAAAATAAATAGTGAATAAATGCAGTTTATGCATTATTTAGGTCGCGTTTCATTTTTTTGAAAAGCTGTCAGCTTGAGGCCTGGGTAAAAGAAAAATTAAATTCTTTATGAATGACAAAAATATCGTGAGGGTGAGCCTGACGAATTCCGTTGAGATTTCACGAAGCCTTCGACAATCTTAGGCTGACTGGTAGAAATTAAAAAACATTACTTTAAACAAAATGTAATCAATAGATTCCTGAAGGCGGTCAAGCAATCTCAACCTGGCAACTACTATATAATGAATTTCCAAACTGAGGAGACACTGTTACTTATGTACCGGTGACTGGTTATTTCTTCCCTTACGTTTTGGAACAAAAGCAAGGAGATTGGGATTGGTATCGGTATTATTTTCTTTATTAAAATAAGCGTTGTTAAAAATAGAAGCGGTCAATTTCAATTGTTTCGTAAGCTTGACATGCCTCTTGTGATTGTTGAAAAAATCAAGCGCTTCAGCACTGTTTTTAATAAGCGCATCCATTAACTCCGGGCTGTATGCAAGCACTTGTCCGGCTCCTTCCTGCAGATAGTATTCATCAACAACTTTACCGTTGGTTTTATACTTTTTGATATAAACATTCAGGCGACCCGACGCTATCCGTACAGCAAAGCCCGGCAAAGTTTCTACAGCAATATTACTTTTATGGCCACCATAAGAAAATCCTCCTGCATTTACAGCAAAATGACTTTTATTCTGGTAGGAAATTATTTCGTGAGGATAGATCTTTGTTTTTCCGTCTGCCAGAAGATGAGGGGATTTATATACACTAGTCACCAATTTTAAGGTAGCATAGTTTTTTATTGTGCCATCAACAAGCTGAACAAAACATTCTGTACTATCAATTTTTGAATTTTGAAGAGCCATTTTCCGATCGAAAGCGGCCTCCTTTGTACTTGCACAAGAGCCCATAAAGCAAAGGGCAGCAAAGAGCCATAAAATAAGGAGTAGAGGTCTTTTCATAGTATGGATTTATAACTAAACGACCATATATGTAAATTATTGTAGTAATTTATCTACAATAAATTCTAACTCCTTAAAAGCAGACATCTAACATCTAACATCTTAAATCTTACATCTTAATATTCACCTGTTCAGATTCCCAAAACCAGTTTAAGCTTAGTATACCCCGTTTTACTTACGGGTAGGCGTGCGCCTGTAGTTAAGAGCAAAGAATAACTTTCTTTTTCCATAAGGTCAACCCTGGTGATTAACTGGGTACTAACGATATAGGAACGATGAATACGAATGAATTCCTGTGCAGGCAGGCTATCTTCAAAATACTGCATGGTCTTTTTCTTTAAGAATACTCCATCCGCAGTGTGGATTTTAATATAATCATCTGCCCCCTCCAGGTAATGAACCTGTGTAATCGGGATGATCTTAATTTTACCGTTTTCTTTTACAACAATGCGGTTAGATTGTACAAGAGATTGTAATGCAGTGTCTGCAACAGGTTGCCCAATATTATTTTTTTGCATTAGTATTTTTTGAATGGCCTTATCAAAACGCTCTTTGCTGAAGGGTTTTAATAAATAATCTACTGCATGTGCATCAAAGGCTTTTATGGCATATTCTTCATATGCTGTTGTAAAAATTACTAATGGCGGATTATCTATTAGCTCAAGCATTTCAAACCCGGTGATCTTCGGCATTTGAATGTCAAGGAATATGAGATCAGGACTATGTAGCTGAATTGCTTTCATCCCTTCGAAGCCATCACTGCACTCCTGCATCACCGTTATATCGGGATATGATTGCAGGTACTCCTTTACCATCATTCTCGCCAGTGGTTCATCGTCAATGATAATTGTGGTCATGCTATTTGGGGTATTCTTATTATGCTGATAAATTGTCCTGATTCTTTTTTTACCTGCAGCAGGTCGTGGCGGGCAAACAATAAGAATAGCCTGCGCTTGATAGACGACAAACCGAAGCCAGTTCCCTTTACCGGTACTGCGGTTGATTCATCAAATGGATTTTCCACCATTACTTCAAGCATGCCTCCGTTATTTTTTGCAGCAATTAAAATTGTTACATCCCCAACCGTGTCATACAATCCAAACTTAATTGCATTTTCTACAAGAGGCTGCAATAACAACGGGGGCAGTTTCATTTGCAATACTGTTTCATCATATTCAATTTTGGTTTGAAGCCGGTAACCAAATCTCACTTTCTCAATATCAAGATACAACTGCAGGTATTGTAATTCTTCTTCAAAACTAGTCCACTGCTGATCTTCTTTCTTTAATGTGCCACGTAAAAAATCTGCCAGCTGTTGAATCATGTGTCTCGCAGCTTCTGGTTGGCTACCTGTTAATGCGCTGATCGAATTTAAGCTATTAAATAAAAAGTGGGGTTGCAATTGTTGCCGGAGTTTATTTAACTCTGCGTCACGTGCCAGCCTTTCAGTATCTGCCTTACGCTGGTTTTCTTCCTGCTGTTCCTGTTGTGTGTACCATAATAACCCAAGCACAATGGTGCAACTCAGCATTAAAAAAGCAAAAGCAAAACGGATGGTGCCTGTTTGTGATAGTGCATTCAAAAACGCAGTATCGTTTTCATAGATCATTTTCAGGAAAAACTTCACCAACAATAGCCATATTGCACTGAGCGCTGCACCCACGATTAGAACATACAAATATCTTTCCCGCCCGGGCAGGTAGTAACTCATGTTCTTAACGACGAGCAAACAAAAAGCGCCTAACAAAGAACTGCTTAAGAGCGCATCAACAAGGCCTTTTACTGGATCAATACCCATATCCTGCAAGGCTACCCACTGAATGGTGAACCAGGTAAACCACCATATTGTAAAAACGATGATGAAGCCAGTCTTTGCCTTATGAGATTTGTTTTTCCCCAATGCAGCTGTGAATTTAATTTAGTCCGGTAAATTGGTGAAGTCCATTCTGCAATAATTGCGAAGCTCTTTTTTGTATATGGCTGATATACTTTTCTGGTTCATCTTCTTCAATAACTTTTGAATATAACTCTGCTCCGTCAGTTAATTCTGACAAGGTATGCAACTCACTTACATCAATGAATTTCCATTTTACAAGTGTTGTAATACCGTCCAGGTTTTCTGTTTCCCCCATCAGCCTGGCTTTATGAAAAGCATGCAGATCATCTTCAGCAGAAACCAGTCGCAGCTGTTCATCAAATTGCGGCTTATGATCTCCGTTAGCGCAAATAATCCGAAACACTAATTTTGCGAGATACCATTTCATTGTTTGCAGTTTTTGGTCATTGATATTATTCAATTCAATAAGTTTTGATATCTACTCCTCCGAATACACAGGAGCCTTTTAAAATGAGCAGTTTGTTTGGATCGGGAGATACCGGGCTCCGTCTGCGTTTATCATCTACATTATGAAAAGCACCTTCTATCTCACTGGAAACAGACCAGTTTCCCGGAATCATCAACTTCACACCGCCAAAAACCACATCCAGTTTCAACAGAACTTTACCATTAATATCTGCCTGTGTTAGATCCACTTCTGCCCCGCCAAATACACAGGCTATCTTCCCTCCCTGGAAATTTTTTGAAAGTACAGTCCTGTCTACCCCACTAAAAACAGAATCAATCCGCAGGTAGTCACTTTTATCAGCGCCACCGGAAAAGTTGAAGGATTGATCTTCAAATTGTATATGTTCCGCACTTAATTTATCCGCAGAGATTCCCTGCCTTTCATTTAGATCCTGACCTCCCCATTCCCGCCTGAAGTTTTTTTTTCCTGGCCGAATAATAAACAAAATGCCAAAGCCAACAATGACCAATGGCCAGAAAGCAGGCTCAAGTTTTAGATTGGGAATAAAATCATCAACAAGGAAAAAACTGCCAATAGCGATCATAATGATCCAACCTGTATTCGAAAAGTTATGTTTCACTCCGCTGTAAATGCCCACAAGTATCAGTATCATCGGCCAGGTAAAAAGCCAGTACGGCAAATCGATATAACCCATATTGCGAATGAACAAAGCTGCTCCAACTGCCACAAGTATCAGGCCGCCTACCAGCCTGGCACCGTCCCTGTTCTTAATATTTCTATTGTCCTCCATGATATTTGTTTTTTGTAGTGCAAACTTACCATGCAAGTCATGATATTAAAACAGCGTTTAGGTTATTTACATTGGATTGTCGGTGAATGTTGTTAGCAGGTCGGTGAACAACTTTTGAAACCTGCAGGTGGTATTTTTAAAACGAATAGATCCGAGGTATTTTGCAAAATTGCCTAAGCAGACTAGTTACTCAATACGTCAACTACGATGCTGCTTGCAGCTCCCTGCCTAAAAATTTATTTTTCCATGCGGCAAATCCAGACAGCATTGCAATTAAAATTAACAACGATAAGGCGGTAGACAGATCCGTTTTTTCAGATATAAATCCAATCAGAGACGGGCCTGCTAAAAATCCAATCAACCCTCCAGTGGTTACCATGGCAAATCCTTCCACCGTACTAACGCCTGGGATATTCGCAGATGCCCTGAATAAAACCGGAACCGTGCAACAACTTCCAAAGCCTACCAGTACATATCCTGCAATTGCCACCGGAACCGCAGAGGCTAATACAACAGTCAGGAAACCTAAGGCTGTAAGCAGACTACCACCGATGACTATCCTTTTACTTCCCATTTTGGAAATTAAGGCATCGCCATTTAGCCTTCCGAAAGTCATTGCAATAGAAAATCCAGCATAACCCATGCTTACAAATGCCCTGGGTGAAAATAATGTTTCCCCGAGGTAAATAGCGCTCCAATCGGCAACGCAACCTTCTGCCATAAAACTACTCATGCATATAAATGAGATACCCAAAATACTTGCAGACGGCAATTTTATTGCTGACCGGGAATGGATAATTTCATTATTGGCAAGTAATAAATTCCTGCTGAAAAATATAACCATGCTGATTGCCGACGCCACAATAACGATCTGCCATGCTGAAGAAATACCAACCATGAAAAGCATCGTCGCAATAGCAGCACTAACGGCACCGCCCAGACTATACATTCCATGGCAGGTGCTCATCAATAAACGTTTGTGTTTTTTTTCCAACATACTAACGGTCGCATTCGCAGACAAGCCGTTTAGAAAACCAAATAGGCCAAATAAATAAAGGCTGATCCATAACATTGGCCTGTTTACTGCGTTTAACTGTGATATCATAATGACACATGAGCATAAGTTTCCGGCAACCAACCATCTGCCAATTGGAATTTTGCTGAATATTCTTGTAGAAATCGCCATCCCGGTTATGGAGCCCAATGGAGCAAGCAACAATGATAATCCAAGGCTGCCATCAGAAAATTCCATTCTTTCTTTAATCATTGGAATAGAAGCCACCCATATACCAAAAAGTAAACTGGAAGTTGAAAACAAAAACCCCACTGCAAGTGCCGGCCTTAGTTTTATAAAAGAAATTAAGTTTTTGATCATTGGAATCAAAGTTAGCCTTCATGGTCGAAATTTTAACGCCATGATCGCTTAATTGCTTCTCGTAACCATCCATTGTTGGCTACAAATGCAGTGTATCATGCTTCATAAAGAACAATAGTAATGCTTTTTGTAATTAGCTGCATCGACGAGTACCAGTTATGCATAGGGGCTTTGCAATAAGGCAGCTTGTAAGGTGAAACTTGTCATCCTCTGGTTTTTATTCTGAAGTTGCCGTATTAAATAATTAAGCTTTTCGCCATTTTTTTTAGCACTGCTTTATGGCTCAGCTATTCGTTGCTAAGGTTGATTCATTAAAGGAAATGTAAGGCATCATACCAGGTTCGCAGCTGTTGTTACAAAAAAATGAAGTGACTGTATAAACAGCCACTTCAGTGTTATGAATATAATTTTACGCTTATGCTCGGTATTATGGGTGCGGAGGTGGCGGCGGTAATGGTGGATGTGGTGGCCGAGGCGGAAGATGCGGACGCGGTGGCCTTGGAGGATGCGGCGGCCGTTTATGATAATGTTTGTGATGTTTAGGATGTTTGTGATATTTACGTTTCTGTTGCAGGACCTCATCCGGGCTTAAACTATTATTTAAGGAGAATGAAGCATTGCCAGCAAACAAAAACAGCAATAAAATAAAGACGGCCTTTTTCATAATTAAAAATTTATTACAGTTGTCAAAAAATGTTTTCCAGCGGTAACTATACGAATATCCTGCCAAAAGTTTTTGCAAGTTCCTGAATGATGATGGTAAACGAGGAAATATCCTGCATTTCCGACTGGCCGGTACATATTTATATACTTTACTTATAAGCAATTATCAGTTGCTCATTGTCAATAGTGCTGTATTTTTGCATCTCAATTAATGTTATTTGCAGAACGACATCCTTTTAATAACGCCTCCGTTTACCCAGTTGAATACGCCCTACCCGGCAACTGCCTATCTAAAAGGTTTTCTAAATACAAGGAAAATCGGATCATTCCAGGCAGATCTTGGTATCGAAGTAACCATAGCATTGTTTTCAAAAGAAGGATTGACTAAATTATTTTCGTCCATAGATAATCACACGGGCCTATCGGAAAATGCCAGGCGGATCATCGTTTTAAAAGAAGATTATGTGAACAGCATAGATGCTGTCATACTGTTTTTACAGGGAAAAAATCCGGTTCTGGCCCCCTTGATATGCAAGCGTGATTTCCTTCCCGAGGCAGCCAGGTTTGCACAAACGGACGATCTGAAATGGGCCTTTGGCAGCATGGGATCGCAGGACAGGGCCAAGCATCTTGCAACGATGTACCTTGAAGACCTGTCTGATCTCATCAAAGAATGTATTGACCCACATTTCGGTTTCAGCCGTTATGCCGAACGACTGGCACGAAGTGCAAACAGCTTTGATGAACTTTATGATGAATTACAGAAAGAATATAGTTATATCGACAAAATACTGATCACTATTCTTCAAAAAAGAATGTCGGAGATACAGCCAAAGATTGTTTGCATTTCCGTTCCGTTTCCCGGTAACCTATATACTTCCCTGCGTTGCGCACAATGGATCAAACAAAATCATCCGACTGTCAAAATTATAATGGGTGGTGGATTTGCAAATACAGAACTCCGCTCACTCACTGATGAGCGGGTTTTTGAGTTCTATGATTTTATCACGCTCGATGATGGTGAAGCACCGCTGGAAAATCTTTTCCAGTTTATTGAAGGCACCAGAACGGCGGATGAATTAAAGCGCACCTTTACGCTTCGTGATGGTAAAGTGGTGTATATAGATAATACTTCGTGTACGGATTACAAACAGGGACAGGTTGGCACGCCGGATTACAGTGATTTGTTACTCGATAAATATATCTCCGCGATCGAAGTTGTAAATCCTATGCATAGTTTATGGAGCGACGGCAGGTGGAACAAACTAACGATGGCGCATGGATGCTATTGGGCAAAATGTACTTTCTGCGATATCAGCCTTGATTATATCAAATTGTATGAACCCATTACCGCCGAATTATTATGCAACCGGATGGAAGAGATCATTGCGCAGACAGGCCAATGCGGTTTTCATTTTGTTGACGAAGCCGCCCCTCCGGCTTTAATGCGTGCGCTGAGTTTAGAGATCATAAAAAGAAAATTAATTGTAACCTGGTGGGCAAATATTCGTTTCGAAAAAAGCTTTACCAGGGATCTCTGTTTATTGTTGAAGGCGGCAGGATGCATTGCAGTATCGGGCGGATTGGAAGTCGC
>JBDSBG010000147.1:0-8096 GCA_039921685.1 Ferruginibacter sp. | reverse complement strand
AAAGGCTATGCGCTTATTCTACCTAATCCTATATTCAACGAACGATATTCAATGTTTAGGGATTTTCAATATTCGAAACCATTTATGGCGCAGCTCTCCTGACCTGTGCCGTCTATTCACCAATCATTGTTGCACTTGGCTGCACGCATTTTTTACTTCCCGATCGTCGGCAAGTTTCCTGTATTGATCAGGAGCACCCAAACCCTGGCATTGCTGTCAACAAAATGAATTATACACTGTGGCCTGAAAATGAATAATGATTTTTCCAAATAATCCCATTCTTCAATATACTAAAGACCTCTGCATAAATAAAAAGGCCCCAAATCCGGGACCTTTTTTTTGTTGGAAGAACTGTTAATTGTTTTTAATAACCTCATACCATATCTCCCCATTATCCTGCACCATGGGTTTATACTGAACACCATCAACGCTATAATAAGTTTCTCCATCAATTGTGACTGTTTCATAACCTTCAGGAATACTTTCTACAACCGCACCAACAGGTGGGGCAACTACACGATAATTATTCTCGTATTCATCATAGTAAGTTCCATTGTAATAGTAGTAAGGATTGTTCTGCACATATATTCTCCTGTAACCGAATGGCAAAATATTGATTGAGAGGCCTATCGGTGGCGCAACCACGATATATGCATTATTGTAAGGACGATAATAAGTACCATTATAAAAACGATACCCATACCCGCCGTAGTGGATTGTTTGATATTGAAAAGGAAAACTTGTAATTACGGTACGTCTTGCTGGTAAATAAGAATATCTCCACCCCGGGTTGCGTGAACTATAAACCGGTGCCCTGTTATAGCGATGCCTGTATGCATTGTTATAATATCCATAACCTGGGCGGGGTGCAACTCTAACGGGGCCATAACGTTGATTTGGCCTTATATTTTGAGGTCGCTGAGAAGGACCGGGGCCACGATTGCCCCTGTTGTTGTAATTTCTTTGAGGTTGCCTGGATGCCTGGCCATAATTACGGGGAGCTGAACGATCAAAACGTTGATTGCGGTTTATAGAACCCTGATGATTTCTACCGCGGTTATCATTTCGTTCATGACCTTCGCCTCGCCGTTGTGCATTTGTATGAAGAAAAAATAATGAAGAAAAACTTAACAGCAATAAGTGCTTAATGGAGGATGTGATTAAATTTGTCATGGGTGTTTTTTTAAAAGTAAGTAAAATGTCAGGAGGTTAGACGTTGACTGAACAGATTGTTTACTTTAGTCCAGACACTTTTACTTAATTGTAACAAATTAGATCTATTTGTTATAATATCACAGCCCAAACATTTTATTAAGAATAGATAAATGCAGCCTTTCAAATATTTCGGGAATCAACTTTCCAGTTCCATCATTTGCTCAAATACTTTTTCATATTCAGCATTGGCGTCTTTTAATTCTTTCACTGCATTATTATAATCAGTTTCTGCTTTTAAAAATTTATGTTTATCGCCGTAAATTTCCGGGGCGGCCAAAGAATTTTCCAGTACAATTTTTTTCTTATTTAATTCAACCAGCTTTTCTTCCAGTTGTTTGAATTTTGTTTTTACCTTTTGCAATTCTTTCTTTTGATCATTGCTTACCGGCTTCTGCTGCACTTTCTCAACCTTCACTTTCACAACTTCTTTTTCTTCCGCCTTTATATTTCTTTTTGCCTCCGCTTCAGATTTGGTCCTGCGTTCTTTCCAGTCTTCCCATTCAGCATAAGTGCCTTTGAATTCACGGATCTTTTGATCTTCTATCTCCCATATCTTATTTGCAAGGCCGCTGATGAAATAACGGTCGTGGCTAACCAGGATCAGGCTTCCTTCATATTTATTCAGTGATTCTACAAGCAGATCCACAGAATGGATATCAAGGTGATTCGTAGGTTCATCCAGCATAAGAAAATTCGCCTTACTTGCAATTGTTTTTGCCAGCGCAACCCGTGCCTTTTCTCCTCCGCTCAGCACCTTAATTTTCTTTTCTACCGAATCGCCACTGAATAAAAATGCGCCCAGCAGGCTCCTTAATTCCAGGTCATTTTTTCCACTGCCAGCATCTTTCAGCTCTTCCAGTACATCATTGTTCTGGTTCAATGCTTCAAGCTGGTGCTGGGCATAAAAAGATTCAATAACGTTGTATCCCCATTCTCTTTCTCCTTCAAAAGTTTCAGTCCCTGCAATTATTCGCAGCAAGGTCGATTTACCC
Organism: Ferruginibacter sp.; assembly: GCA_039921685.1. Taxonomy (GTDB): domain Bacteria; phylum Bacteroidota; class Bacteroidia; order Chitinophagales; family Chitinophagaceae; genus Ferruginibacter. Next base: position 5,889 of record JBDSBG010000147.1, on the reverse strand, counting down.
TTACCGTTAGCTCCTATCAGAGCGATCTTATCACCACGGTCAATTTCAGCACCGGTATCCTCTACAATATGAACATCTTTAAAACTTTTACTTACGTGTTTTAGCGTACAGATAATTTTACCCGGTTGTTTTTCAACAGCAAAATTTATTTTCATGTTGGGACGCTCAATATTCACATCCTCAATACGCTCGATCTTGTCTAACCGTTTTACAATACTTTGCGCCTGTGCAGCTTTACTTGCCTTGGCTTTAAACCGTTCAACAAAACGTTCCTGCTGGCGAATATAATCCTGTTGATTGTCGTAGGCCTTCTTCTGCATATCAATGCGTAAAGCCTTCTCAGTTTCGTAATAAGAATAATTCCCTGTATAAAAATGCAGTTCCTGTTGATACAGTTCTACAATCTTTGTAACCATGCGATCCAAAAAGAAGCGATCATGCGAAACAATTACTACTGCACCCTGGTAATGGATCAGGTATTTTTCCAACCATTCGATACTTGGAAGATCGAGGTGATTCGTAGGTTCATCCATTAATAACACATCGGGATGCTGCAGGATCATTTTTGCAAGCAGCACACGCATGCGCCAACCTCCACTGAAATTTTTGTATTGCTTTTGAAGATCTGCATTGCTAAAACCAAGCCCCTGCAAAATCTCTTCTGTTCTGTGATGAATGCTGTAGCCATCCAGCACATCCATTTCATGCAATAACTCTGAATAATCATGTGCCAGTTGCTCATCACCGGTTTTTGCAAGTTCTTCTCCAAGTTCCTCGATCTCTTTTTCCAATTTCTTTATTCTCTCAAAAGCGCCTAAGGCCACTTCAAGAATGGAATCTTCCGTATCAAAACCTAAGAGGTCCTGGTGTAAAAAGCCAATGGTGGTTTCTCTCCCTTTTTCCACCGTTCCTTTGGCAGGCGAATATTGCCCGGTCAGCACTTTTAATAAAGTAGATTTCCCGGTTCCGTTATACCCGATCAAACCGATTCTTTCATTGGGTTGTATATGCCATGTCGCATCTTCTACAATTGTTCTTGCCCCAAATTCAAACGTTACATTTTGTAATCCTAACAACATCTCAGCTAATATTTTTTAATATGATCCTGCAAAAGTAATTCAATCAGGGGTAATTGACAATGGACAATGGATAATAGCATTTTTCAGGCTGTGCTAATTAAGAAATTTCTTTAAAGTGTTCACCATTTACCACCAAACCTCGCTCGAGGTTGCCACCAATTGCCGATTCCCGATTCCCGATTGCACGATTGCCGATTGCCCATTGCCACATATCTTTGACAAAATTTTTTAAATATGAAAAGATTTGCCGCTTTTTTACTCTTGTTTACTGTCGCTTTTGCTGTTTACTGGTTTGTATTTAAATCTAAAAAGAAAACCGACGATGGCTCGAAGATGGCACCCATCGCATTGAAAAAACATTCTGAAGTATTCAACAACAGCGTTGATAAAATAGTAACCGCTTATCTCGATATTAAAAATGCTTTTGTAGAAGATGATTCCCTGAAGGCAAAAGAAAGTACAAAAACGTTTATTGCCCTGCTGGACAGCATCCCGTTGGCAGAGCTAAACAATGATACTGCCATTATTCTTAAAACCGTTCAATCAAACGTGAGCGATATAAGGGCAAATGCAACTTCATTGATTGCCCAAACGACAATATCGGAAATGAGACGTGATTTCAGCATGGTCACTGACATGATGTATCCATCTTTTTTCAAAGCGATCAATTATGAAGGCACAAACATTTATCTGCAGAACTGCCCAATGGCATTTGGAGATGATCAGCCGGCTAACTGGTTAAGCAACAGCACTGAAGTTGTGAATCCATATTTGGGCAAACAGCACCCGAAATACAAAGCGACTATGCTTCACTGTGGCTCGGTGAAAGATAGTATAAAAGGAAATTGATAGCTATAATCTTTCCTTCGATTTGTCAATGGCAGTGCATGCTATTAACCAGCCATGGCAAGCAAGGGAGTAATATGATGTTCAGTAGTTGAAAACGATACTTATGCATTTTAGAACACAGCTCATGAAGAATTTCTTCCTTGCAATATTGTTGGTTGTTTCATTCTCAGCCATCCATGCACAAAAAAAATATACGATCAGCGGGTATGTTAAGGATGGAGCCACTGGTGAAACCCTCATCAACGCCAGTATTGCATTGGACAAAAATGCTAAAGGCATTAACAGCAACCAGTATGGTTTTTATTCCATCACGCTCAATGAAGGAACCTATACTTTAGTCACTACTTATATCGGTTACGCTTCCCAATCCATAATAGTTAAATTATCAGCAGATACTTTAATGAATATTGACCTGCGACCCGGTGTTAGCCTCTCACAGGAAGTAATTGTAACGTCAAGAAAACGGGATAACAATGTGAAAACTGCCCAGATGGGAAAGATCAGCCTGCCCATTGAGCAAATAAAATCTGTTCCTGCATTCTTAGGGGAAGTGGATCTTTTGAAAGTGGTGCAATTATTACCGGGCGTGCGCAACGCGGGAGAGGGTAGTGCGGGTATTTATGTAAGGGGTGGCGGACCTGATCAAAATTTAATTTTACTGGATGATGCAGTGGTTTACAATACCGGGCACCTATTTGGCTTTTTTTCCATCTTTAATTCCGACGCGATTAAAAATGTATCGTTGATCAAAGGCGGAATGCCGGCTCAGTATGGCGGCCGCTTATCGAGTGTGCTCGACATCTCTATGAAGGAAGGGAACAACCAGAAGTACCAGGTAGAAGGCGGACTTGGGTTGATTGCATCGAGGCTTTCCATACAAGGGCCGATCAAAAAAAATAAAGCATCATTCATCGTCTCTGCAAGAAGAACTTATATTGATGCTATTACAAAACCCTTTGTAAAAAAGAGCAGTGAGTTCTATGGTTCGGGATATTATTTTTATGACCTCAATGCAAAAGTGAATTATAAATTTAATGAAAAAGACAGGTTATACTTAAGTGGTTATTTTGGCCGGGATGTTTTCACTTTTAAAAATGGAAGGCAAAGCCTCGATGTAAACATTCCGTGGGGAAATGCCACCGGCACACTTCGCTGGAACCATGTTTACAATAATAAATTATTTGCAAATACAACACTGGTGTACAATGATTATAATTTCGCTTTTAAAGGCAGCCAGAATAATTTTACGATCAAGTTAAAATCCGGGATCAGGGACCTGAGCCTGAAAGAAGATTTCGATTATTATCCTTTTTCAAAACAGAAGATAAAGTTCGGCCTGCTTTATACTTACCATCGCTTTACACCTTCTGTAGTAAGTGGCCAGCAGGATTCAGTTGTCTTCAATCCACAGAATGCCCAGGTGAAATTTGCCCATGAAGCAGCCGTGTATATCCAGGATGACTGGGAGATTACCCCCAAATTCCAGGTGAGTACAGGATTGCGTTACAGCATGTTCCAGCAAATCGGGCCCAATAAAATTTACACGACAGATGACAATGGCAACAGGACCGACAGCATTGTGTACAGATCAGGAAAACCTGTTAAAACCTACGGTGGATTAGAACCAAGGCTTACCTTACGGTACTCAGTAAACGATCAAACATCTTTTAAAACATCCGTTACACGCAACCTGCAGTATATCCATCTTGTAAGCAATTCAGGCACTACATTACCTACTGATCTTTGGGTGCCAAGTACTTATAAAGTAGAGCCACAGATCAGCTGGCTGTATGCTGCTGGTCTGTTTAAGAATTTTAAGAATAATACTTATGAAACTTCTTTGGAAGTTTATTACAAAAGCATGCAAAACCAGATTGAATACAAAGAAGGATACATACAAAATAGTTTAGATGATGTTGAAAATTCCTTTACGTTTGGTAAGGGCTGGAGTTATGGAACCGAATTATTTGTGAATAAAATAAAAGGGAAATTTACCGGCTGGATTGGTTATACACTGAGCTGGACATGGCGCAAATTCCCAGGCCTGAATTTCGGAAACAAATATCCTGCAAAATTTGATCGAAGGAATGATTTGAGTGTTGTTGCTATTTATGAATTAAATAAAAAATGGAAATTTTCTGCAACATTTGTTTACGGAACAGGAAATGCCACTACCTTACCTGAACGTTTTTATATAGTTGGCGGCGTTCTTACCCAGGAATACAGTGCGATTAACCAGTACCGTTTACCAGCCTATCATCGGCTTGACCTGTCGGCGATTCTTACCCCGAAGAAAAGCCAAACGCATAGAATAAAAGGAGAATGGGTTTTCAGTGTTTATAATGCCTACAGCAGGCAAAATCCTTACTTCGTTTATTTCGACCAGACAGGAAGTCCCTACAATGGATCTTTGAAAATACAAGCCAAGCAGGTTTCTATATTTCCTGTCATTCCTTCTGTTACGTGGAACTTTAAGTTTTGATGATATTATCCCAATTAGAAATTAATACTTGTCTGTCAGCCTGAGCTTGTCGAAGGTGATCTTCCTGGCTAACCCGGCTTCGACAAGCTCAGCCTGACAATTCTTTGTTGGCGCAGCTTTAATCTAATTGGTATTAGATTTCGGTGCCCGGATAGCAACGTATTTTAATTCAATTGTAATAGGATAAGATGGAGGGTGGACTTTTACCATTAAAATTCCTTATTTTCTTTAGGAGAATGGTAAGCTTCCGATCCAACTTTCAATAAAAGAAACCAAAACTTTCTATACTAACCAGACGAAAACGAATGGATTGACCGTGATGTCTGAGGCCTCCATCAAAATTATCAATTATCCATTATAAATTTTACATTAATTCCCTCCCGGCTTATGCACAAAATTAATCACCCCGCTTTTTTCCAGGTCGGAAGTGATACGAACTTCATATCGTTTAGGCCCGTCCGTTACCACCATCAAAGCAGTGTTGGGTGGAATGGTTCCAAGATTTTCGGCATACATTACCAATTCATTTACAGCGTCGTCTTCCACGGTGATATTAAGGGTAATGGCCTTTTCAGAAAGTTTTTTGCTGGACAATAAAAGTTTGCCATTATAAAAAAGCGATATGCTATCACCATCCACCTCTCCATTATCATAAAGATCAACCCTCACTGTTTTGTTCTTTACCTGGATGGTTTGCAAAACAGTATTGTTTCTTTTTTCAAATTTTATTAAAGGCGCTGCGATAATATCCGGATTTTGTAAAACTGCAACATTGGAAGGTTCTGCCTGAACGCCTGTATCTTTTTTTATCAGATCTGTTTTTGCCTGGGTCTTTCTTGGTTCATCTACGCTATTATTATTTTTGCCTGGCACCTGTGGTTTAGGGCGGGCCGCCGCAACAGGATTTATTTTGGTTGGTTTCTGTTTTACAAGTGGAGGGTTGACTTTAGCAACTGGTTTTTTTACAATACTTTTTGCAGCTGCCGGCTTTTCTTCAGGCGACTTCTGTATACTTTTAGCTTTTGCGGTCAGGCTGGGAAAGCTGCTTTTGAGGTCCCGCCTGGTGAGCGTAGTTGCACCAAAACCACAATTACCCTGGCCTGGAGCTGGTATCCAATCGCCCTTCAATACTGCAGAATCACCTTTCTTAAAATAGGTCATCCTGTGAACCTGCAGGCAGTTCCCAATGTTTATTGGCCAATTGGTCTTCGTCCTTGCAGTTTCTCTCACCTCAATATATTTTTGTTTCGTATCAATTTTGCCGGTGACCGTACAGATCGAATAATAATTTTTCCCTCCTTCTGAAGAGTAAGTATAAGATGCACCGCTTACCGTTGATCCATTACACTCAAGGTCGAGCACATAAGTACACTGGCCGCTGCTGAGCGGCGAACTTTTGTCAGTAAAAATGCCCTTCCATTGCCCGGAAAAATCTTGTGATGATGCACAAAGCGTGAGCATTAAGGGAAGGATGAACAG
>JBDSBG010000146.1:0-18047 GCA_039921685.1 Ferruginibacter sp. | reverse complement strand
CGTTAACAAGAAAGCCCGTGAGCAGTTTCAATTGTGTACGCACAAACGTTTGTTAGACATTTACACCAGCAGCAGCCGTACGGTTGACGCTTTAAGCAAATTGGATTTGCCAAGTGGTGTGGATGTAGAAATAAAAGCTTGATGAACTTCCCGATACAGTCGGGAAAGCGCCAGGTAAGCTCTTAAAAAGAAAATATGAACGTCTATCTCCTTGTCAGGCTAAGCTTGTCGAAGTCGAAGGAGCGCTGGGCATAAAACAGATACAATGAAAAGTATTATTGGAAAGAAGATTGGCATGACCAGTATCTTTGACACAACCGGCAAGCAAACGGCGGTTACGATCATTGAGGCAGGTCCATGTATCGTTACCCAAAAGAAAACTGTTGAAACAGACGGTTACAATGCACTCCAGATCGCATTCGGCGACAAAAAAGAAAAACACTCCATCAAAGCGGAAATAAACCACTTCGCAAAAGCTAATACAGCTCCTAAAAAATTCGTCCAGGAAATCCGCGATAGCGAAATAAGTAAAGAAGTTGGTGAATCAATTACAGTAGACATATTTACCGAAGGCGATAGTATTGCCGTTGTTGGTACTACTAAAGGAAAAGGCTTCCAGGGTGTTGTTAAGCGTCATGGTTTCCATGGTGTGGGACAACAATCACATGGCCAGCATGATCGCCAGAGAGCCCCGGGTTCTATTGGTAACTCATCTGATGCCAGCCGTGTATTTAAAGGTATGCGCATGGCGGGTCGCATGGGTGGCGACAGGGTTAAGATGAAAGGGCTTAAAGTGGTTAAAATTTTCGCAGAAAAAAATTACATATTAGTCAGTGGATCGGTTCCGGGCCACAACGGTTCAATCGTTTTGATACAAAAATAACAACAACAAAACTTCGTATCACAAACAAAAAATTGAATCTAAAAAATTAAAGAAATGCAACTAGATATTTTAAATACAAAAGGCGAAAAGACCGGCAGAACAGTTGAACTTCCGGAAGAAATATTTGGCATCGAACCAAATGACCATGTTATTTATCTTGCTGTTAAGCAATTCCAGGGTGCACAACGCCAGGGAACACACAAGGTGAAAACACGTATGGAAGTTAAAGGTTCGTCCAAGAAACTTCACAAACAAAAAGGAACCGGTGGAGCACGTAAAGGTAACCTGCGTAACCCTTTGTATAAAGGTGGTGGATCTATCTTTGGACCAAAGCCCCACAAATATGACATCAAGCTAAACCGTAAGGTGAAAGATCTTGCAAAGATGAGTGCGTTGGCTCACAAAGCGAAAGCAAATGCGATCGTAGTGTTGGAAGACGTTAATCTTGATGCTCCAAAAACTAAAACTTTTACAACCATACTTAAGAGCCTGAACATTGGCCGTAAAAAAGCTTTGTTCGTAATTCCTGAGTATAACGATAACATGTACCTGAGTTTACGCAATGTTGCCGGAGTGAGTGGAACATTATTGAGTGATATGAATACCTACGACATTTTAAATGCAAACGTGTTGGTATTGACAGAAAGTGCTGCGAAATTATTCTCAGCAACTGAAGCAGAAGCATAAATCGATTTGAAGATGTGCCGGGGAGTTGATGTGGCGATGGAAACAATTTTCAAATTACAAAATTATCAAATTATCAAATTATTAATGACATGAAACCGTCAGACGTTTTAATAAAGCCGATCTTATCTGAAAAAGCAAACAAGCAATCAGAGAAAATGAACCGCTATACTTTTATAGTAGACAGGAAGGCTAACAAGCTTGAAATTAAGAAGGCTGTAGAGCTATTCTATGGTGTTCAGGTTGAGAATGTAAATACTTTGGTAATGCCTTCTAAACTGAAAGCGAAATATACCAAAGCAGGATTTATCGTGGGACGTAAGCCAGCAAAAAAGAAAGCATTGGTAACCGTAGCTGAAGGTGAAACAATTGACCTTTACGGTACAATATAGGCCCCCTAACCCCCGAAGGGGGGATGGAGTTTGGGGCAAAGAAAAGCAGTGTGATAATATATATAAGAATGGTAAAATCTGCTACCGCAAAATGCAGAGATTGATAAAATAAGTTCTCAGTTCCCCTCCGGGGGTTTGGGGGACGAAAAATAAGAAAATGGCACTTAGAAAATACAAACCGGTCACAGCAGGAACACGTTGGAGAATAGGAAATGCCTATGCAGAGATAACTACCAACGAGCCTGAAAAAACCCTTCTTGAAAAACAGAAGAGTACTGCCGGAAGAAATGCACAAGGCAGAAGGTCAATGCGCTACATGGGTGGTGGAAACAAGACGATGTACCGGATCATTGATTTTAAAAGAGATAAGAAGAATATCCCTGCGTTGGTAAAAACAATTGAATATGATCCAAACCGTACAGCATTCATCGCATTGCTGGCTTATGCGGATGGTGAAAAACGTTATATCCTTGCACCGCAGGGTTTACAGGTAGGCCAAACCGTTATTAGCGGTGATGATGCTGTTCCTGAGTTAGGAAATGCTTTGATGTTGAAGAATATGCCATTGGGTACCAACGTTCACAATATCGAGATGCAACCCGGACAGGGTGGTATCCTGGTACGCAGTGCAGGAACATCGGCACAGCTTACCAATAAGGAAGAAAAATATGCAGTTATTAAAATGCCAAGTGGTGAATTGAGAAAGGTATTGATCAAATGTTATGCAACCGTAGGTGTTACCAGTAACAGTGATCACAACCTGGAGAGTATGGGTAAGGCAGGGCGCAACAGGTGGAAGGGTATCCGTCCGCGGACAAGAGCCGTTGCAATGAACCCGGTTGATCACCCGATGGGTGGTGGTGAAGGCCGTGCATCTGGTGGCCATCCACGTAGCCGTAAGGGTAAATATGCTAAAGGACAAATTACCCGTACAGTAGGTAAAGGTTCAAGCAAGATGATCATCCAAAGAAGGAATGGTAAGAAATTGCCGAATAAATAAAGCTATCGGCTATCAGCTAATAGCTCATAGCCAAAGCAGTCAATAAGAAATAATTATTGTTAAAATATTCAGCGTCGCTGGAAAATAAACAGAAAACAAAAACATGGCTCGTTCATTAAAAAAAGGTCCTTACATAGAAGCTAAACTTGAAGCAAAAGTGATGGCTATGATTGAAGGAAAAAGTAAAAAGGGTGTTATCAAAACCTGGAGCAGGAGAAGTACAATCACTCCGGACTTTGTGGGACAAACCTTTGCAGTACACAACGGAAATAAATTCATCCCCGTTTATGTTACAGAATTTATGGTTGGACATAAATTAGGTGAATTTGCACCAACCAGGAATTTCAGGGGACACTCAAGTAAAAAGATAGCTTAAAAACGTTTAACGTTTAATGTTGAAAGGTTTAAAGTTGAATAACTAAAACCTTAAACGATTTAAACCTTAAACCTTTAAAAATAAAAAAATGGAAGCAGTAGCAAAACTTAATAATTATCCAACGTCACCACGTAAGATGCGTTTATTAGCGGATTTGATTCGTGGAATGAAGGTTGAGAAAGCCCTGGCTATTTTGGATCACAATCCTAAACACCCGGCAGTGCCTCTACGCAAACTTGTATTGTCTGCAATCAGCAATTGGAAAGCAAAGAACGAAGGTGCAGATGAATCAGCATTATTGGTAAAAACAATTTTCGTTGATGCAGCAAGGGTTATCAAACGTATGCGTCCTGCTCCGCAGGGTCGTGGTTACAGGGTTCGTAAACGCAGCAACCACGTTACACTGATTGTAGATGTAACCGGAACTGAAACCAAATTGGTTAAGAACCAAAAAAATGACCAGGTAAGTGCAGTTCCTGTAGTAGAGGAACAGCCGGTAGCAAAAAAGGCAGCAGCAAAGAAACCAGCGGCTCCCAAGAAAGAAAAAACGGCAACAAAAAAATAATCAGGTTTAAACTAAATAATTAAAAACCGAATATGGGTCAGAAAACAAATCCGATAGGTGCAAGATTGGGAATCATACGTGGCTGGGATAGCAACTGGTATGCTCACAAAAAAGATTATGCGGGCAAACTGATTGAAGATGATAAGATCAGGAATTACCTGAATGCACGTATCAATAAAGGTGGTATTGCAAAGATCGTTATCGAGCGTACGCTTAATAAACTGATCGTAACGATCCATACATCAAAACCAGGTATCATCATTGGTAAAGGTGGTGGCGAAGTTGACAGGATAAAGGAAGAGTTGAAAAAATTATGTGGTAAAGACGATGTTCAAATAAACATTCTTGAAATACGCAGGCCTGAACTGGATGCAAATATTGTAGCAGATACAATTGCCCGTCAGCTTGAAAATCGTATCAACTACAAACGTGCTATAAAAATGTCTATAGCTTCTGCATTGCGTATGGGTGCTGAAGGGATTAAAGTGAAAGTAGGTGGCCGTTTAGGTGGTGCTGAAATCGCACGTAGCGAAGAAATCAAACAAGGTCGTACTCCTTTGCACACGCTTCGTATGGATATTGATTATGCAAGTGTATTTGCGCTTACGGTTTACGGTAAGATTGGTATTAAGGTATGGATCTGTAAAGGGGAAGTACTTGGAAAAAGAGATCTTAATCCAAACGTGATAGCAGGTGGTGGTAAGAATGATGGACCAGAAAGAGCAGGTGGATTTGACAGAAGAGATGACAGAGGCGGAAGAGATGATCGCGGCGGACGTGGCGGCGGAGGTGGACGTGGAGGAGATGATCGCAGAGGCGGTGGCGGACAAGGAGGTGGGAACCGTGGTGGCGGAGGTGGAAGAAGATAATTAAAAATAAAAATTAAAAATTAAAAAGTAGCGGGTAAGAGTAGTAACTCATAACTCATAACTCACAACTCAAAACTGTTTTAACATGTTATCACCGAAAAGAAGCAAACACAGAAAAACCCAGAAAGGAAGAATGAAGGGAGATACCAAGCGTGGTGCAACCTTAGCATTCGGAACATTTGGTCTTAAAGCTTTGGATAGTGTTTGGTTGACAAACAGGCAGATTGAAAGCGCCCGCCAGGCATTAACCCGTCACATGAAACGTGAAGGAAATGTATGGATCAGAATTTTCCCTGATAAGCCAATCACTGCTAAACCAGCAGAGGTGAGGATGGGTAAAGGTAAGGGTAACCCCGAAGGTTGGGCAGCAATTGTACAACCAGGCCGCATCTTATTTGAAGCGGATGGTGTACCTGAACAGGTAGCTAAAGAGGCTTTTGCTCTCGCTGCACAAAAGTTACCGATCCTTACAAAGTTTGTAAAGAGCCGCGATTACGTAGCATAATTAATTAGTCAATTTGGAGATTTGAAAATGTGATGAAGTGAACTTTAAAATATTCAAAGCATTCAATCACCAAATCACCAAATTATCAAATTATCAAATTAATAAAGATGTCAAAAAAAGTTGATTTTGTAAAAAGCCTTACTGGATTGAATGAGGCAGAACTGAGCGCAAAGATCAAGGAAGATGAATTGCGGATTAAAAAATTGAGCTTTGCTCATGCGATTGCTCCATTGGAAAACCCTCAGAGCATTCGTTCTCTTAGAAGAGATATTGCACGTTTAAAAACAGCATTGAGAAAAACACAAATTGGAGCATAAATAATTAATGCGTTTAAAGTTGAACGTTTAAAGTTGAATAACCTTAAACCTTAAACGACTTAAACGACTTAAACACAAAATAATAATGGAAGCAACAACAACAACAACCGTTGATAGAAATTTAAGGAAGACCAGGGTAGGTGTAGTATCCAGCAATAAAATGGATAAAACCATTACTGTAAAGGTTGAACGTAAGATCAAACACCCGCTTTACGGGAAGTTCCTTAAAAAGACAACCAGTTTTCATGCGCATGATGAAAAGAACGAATGCAGTATTGGTGATACTGTAAAGATCATGGAATCACGTCCGATGAGTAAGACAAAACGCTGGAGACTCGTAGAGGTTGTAGAGAAAGTGAAATAAGAAAGCTATTAGCTATCAGCCGTGAGCTTTTAGCCAGTACATTAAAATTAAAATAACCAGCTCATAGCTCAAAGCTATAAGCTCAAAGCTAAAATAAAATGATTCAGCAAGAGAGCAGACTAAACGTAGCGGATAACAGCGGTGCTAAAGAAGTACTTTGTATCCGGGTTCTTGGAAACAGTGGCCAGGACTACGCAAAGATTGGCGATAAGATCGTTGTTACCGTGAAAGATGCGATGCCGGCAGGAGGTATCAAAAAAGGAACAGTGAGCAAAGCAGTTATTGTAAGAACTACGAATAAGCTTCGCCGTAAGGATGGCTCCTACATCCGTTTTGATGATAATGCGGTTGTATTACTCAACAACTCAGATGAACCAAGAGGCACACGTATTTTTGGGCCGGTGGCTCGTGAGTTGAGGGATAAAGGATACATGAAGATCATTTCATTGGCTCCTGAAGTATTGTAAATCAAAAGCCACGAGCTACGAGCCATGAGCTACGGGCTTAAAGCAAAATATAATAAGAAACAAGCTCGCAGCTCACAGCTAGCGGCTCAAAGCTAAAAATAAAATGGAAACAAGATTTAAACCGAAGTTCAGCATTAAAAAAGGAGACCAGGTAGTTGTTATTACCGGTGAGGATAAAGATCTGAAGAAACCCCGTAAAGTGCTGGAAGTAATTTTGGAAAAAAGCCGTGTATTGGTAGAAGGTGTTAACATCGTTACCAAACATACAAAGCCAACGGCACAAAATACCAAAGGTGGTATTGTGAAAAAAGAAGCACCTATTGCCATTAGCAATGTAATGCTTTGGGACAAAAAAACAGGTGGCCCTTCTAAAGTAAAACGTAGCCGTGATAATGACGGTAAATTAATAAGAATCGCTAAAAAATCAGGGGAGGTAATCAAATAATGAGCACAACAACAAATACTCCGAGATTAGCAGATAAGTACAAAAAAGAAGTTGTACCTGCTTTAATGAAAAAATTCAGTTATAAAACTGTCATGCAGGCCCCAAGACTATCCAAGATTTGTTTGAATCGCGGTGTGAATGGTGCAGTAACTGATAAAAAACTGATCGACGTTGCTATTGATGAACTGTCAAACATCACTGGTCAGAAAGCAGTAGCTACCATGTCAAAAAAAGATATCTCAAACTTTAAACTTCGTAAGAACATGCCAATTGGTGCAAGGGTTACTTTACGGGGTGTAAAAATGTATGAGTTCCTTGACAGGCTGGTATCAGTATCACTGCCACGCGTACGTGATTTTAAAGGTATCAACGATAAGGCATTTGATGGCCGCGGTAACTACACACTGGGTGTTACGGAGCAGATCATTTTTCCGGAGATTGATATCGATAAAGTAAACAAGATCACCGGCCTTGATATCACGTTCGTTACAACGGCAGGTACAAACGAAGAGGCCTTTGAATTATTGAAGGAATTGGGAATGCCTTTTAAAAATGTAAAAAAATCTGAAAGTTAATATACCATGGCAAAAAAATCAATCATAGCCAGGCAGGCTAAAAGGGAAAAGATCGTTGCCCGTTTTGCGGAAAAAAGGGCTGAACTTAAAGCGGCTGGAAATTATGCAGCTTTGGATCTGTTACCTAAAAACGCTTCTCCTGTTCGTTTGAAAAACAGGTGCCAGCTTACTGGTCGCCCACGAGGTTATATGCGTCATTTCGGCCTTAGCCGTAATATGTTCCGCGATATGGCTTTGGCTGGAAAAATTCCAGGCGTAACGAAGGCTAGCTGGTAAACCAAGACAGATACGAGATACAGGATACGAGATTAGTTATTCGCCATCCCGAATCCCATATCACGCATCCCTTAAAGGATATCGCATTGTAAAAAATTATTAAATCAATTAACATAACATAACAATGGTTACTGATCCAATCGCAGATTATTTAACAAGAATTCGTAACGCACAGATGGCTAATCACCGCATTGTAGAAATACCGGCAAGCAACCTGAAAAAGCGTATCACGGAGATTCTTTACGATAAAGGTTATATTTTAAAATATAAGTTTGAAGATGATAGCAAACAAGGCGTAATTAAGATCGCTTTGAAATATGATCCTACTACAAAATTGCCGGTTATACAAAGCCTGGAAAGAGTAAGCCGCCCGGGATTGCGTAGCTATGCAAAACCTGAAGATTTTAAGCGTGTGAAGAATGGTTTGGGTGTAGCGATCGTTTCTACTTCTAAAGGAGTAATGACTGATAAAGAAGCTAAAGCACAAAATGTAGGTGGTGAGGTGCTTTGTAACATATTCTAATCAAGGTAGATTAGCAGGTTTGGAAATTTGATGATGGTTTCCAATCGCTGAAACAGGTAACCTTAAGCCTTCTATACATGGCTGACCGTTAGAAAGAACATCATCAAATCAATTAATTATCAATTTATCAAATTTAAGAAAATGAGTCGTATAGGTAAAAAGCCGGTTGACATGCCAAAGGGAGTAACCTTCTCCGTTAGCAGCGAGAATGTTGTAACTGTAAAGGGCCCTAAAGGTGAATTGAAACAGGCGATTGACAGGGATATCAAAGTTGAGATCTCTGAAGATAAAATCGAATTTAAGCGTCCAACCGACCAGATCCGTCACCGTGCTATGCATGGCCTTTATCGTTCTTTGATCAGTAACATGGTTAAAGGAGTTACAGAAGGATATTCAAAAAAACTGGAGCTGGTGGGTGTTGGTTATAAAGCAGCAAACCAGGGAAACCTGTTAGACCTGGCTTTGGGATATTCTCATAATATCATTTTTGAAATTCCAAAAGAGTTGACAATAAAAACAGAACAGGAAAAAGGTAAGAACCCAATGATCATCCTGGAAAGCATCGATAAACAATTGCTTGGACAGGTTTGTGCAAAGATCCGCAGCTTACGTAAGCCAGAGCCATACAAAGGTAAGGGTGTGAAGTTTGAAGGTGAAGTGTTGAGGAGAAAAGCTGGTAAATCAGCAGGAAAGTAATTTGATGATTTGCTGCTGAGCCAATTTGATGATGAAGTACAATTCAGATTCAATTTTTCTCTATCATCAAATTACCAAATCAACTAATTATCAAATCAATTCCCGGCAGCATCGGGGATATAAATAAAAGAAGATGAACAACAAATCGAGTGCAAGACAAAAAATAAGGTATCGTATCCGCAAGAAAGTTTCCGGAACAACGGGTACGCCACGTCTTACCGTTTTTAGAAGTAACAGTGATATCTATGCGCAGTTAATTGATGATACTACCGGTACAACAATAGCCGCTGCATCATCAAGGCAAAAAGATATCCTTGCTCAAAAAGCACCTAAAATAAGCAAGAGCAAAATGGTTGGAGAAGCAATTGCAAGAAAAGCCGTTGAGCTTGGCGTTTCAAAAGTAATATTTGACCGCAGCGGTTATATATACCATGGCCGTGTGAAAGCGGTTGCTGAAGGAGCAAGAGAAGCAGGATTGGTATTTTAATTTTTTGAAAATTCTAATAAGAACAATACATGTCAAACGTAACTGTAAATAAAATGAAGGCCGGTGACCTTGAACTTAAAGAAAAGGTTGTTGCCATAAACCGTGTAGTTAAAACCACTAAAGGCGGTCGTGCGTTTAGTTTTTCTGCATTGGTAGTTGTGGGTAACGAGGCTGGTGTTGTAGGCCACGGACTTGGTAAGGCAAAAGAAGTGCAGGAAGCTATCACAAAAGGAATTGAAGATGCAAAAAAGAACCTGATAAAAGTTCCTATCATGCATGGTACCATTCCACATGACCAGCTTAGCAAAGAAGGCGCAGCAAAAGTATTGATCAAACCAGCCGCTCATGGTACAGGTGTGATCGCAGGAGGTAGCATGCGTGCCGTATTGGAGCTTGCAGGTATAACCGACGTTCTTGCAAAGAACTTAGGCTCAGCAAATCCACACAACGTGGTAAAAGCAACTTTTAAAGCTTTGGCTACTTTGCGTGAGCCAATTTCAGTTTCAAGAACAAGAAACATTTCTTTGAAGAAAGTATTTAATGGATAAAAACGTTTAACGTTTACTGTTTAAAGTTTAAGATTATGAAACTTTAAACCTTAAACCTTAAACCTTAAACTTTGAAAAATGAAAAAGATTAAAGTAACACAGGTAAAGAGCGTAATCGACAGGTCAGAGCGTCAGAAAAGAACAATGATCGCATTGGGGCTTAAAAAAATGAACGCAACTGTAGAAGTAGAAGCAACTCCACAGATTTTGGGAATGGTCACTAAAGTGAATCACCTGGTAAAAGTGGAAGAAATCTAATTTGTTGATTTGATGATGAGTCAATTTGATGATTATACATCTCCTGATTGAACTCTCTTTAATCATCAATTTACCAAATCAACTAACTATCAAATTAATCAGCGAGGGGTGATACCCCGTAAGTCTAAAATCAAAATAAAAAATGAATTTACACACATTAAAGCCTGCAAAAGGCGCAACGCACAAAGAAAAGCGTATCGGACGTGGAGAAGCAAGTGGTAAAGGTGGTACATCTACAACAGGTAACAAAGGTGGACAAAGCCGTGCTGGTTACAAGAGTAAAAAGGCACATGAAGGTGGACAGATGCCCATTCAGCGCAGGATACCTAAGCGTGGATTTAAGAACAACAACCGTATTGAATTTAAAGTGATCAACCTGGGACAGTTTGATCAGTATTCAGAAAAATATGGCATTACAGAATTTAATCTTCAGAACCTTTACATCAATGGCCTTATCAGCCAGACTGATTCTGTAAAGATCCTGGGCAATGGCGAATTAAAGGGAAAATTCACTTTTAAAGTCAATGCTGTGAGCGACAAAGCAAAAGCTGCTATTGAAGCTGCAGGTGGTACTATAGAAATAGTGAAATAAATATCCGATATTTGCTGGCGTATTTAAAATACGCCATTTACTTTTTAGCGAAAACAATTAAATCGATTTAATTCTGTGAAGAAGTTCGTTACAACACTTAAAAATATCTGGAGCATTGAAGAACTGCGTAATAAAATAACGTTTACCTTATTATTATTATTTATTTACCGCCTCGGTTCTTTCATTGTACTTCCTGGTATAGATCCCAATAAATTAGCCAGCCTCCACGATAGCACTCAAAATAATGGTATGCTTGGGTTGCTGGATGCGTTTGTGGGTGGAGCTTTTTCAAAGGCTTCCATCTTTGCATTGGGCATCATGCCTTATATCTCTGCTTCTATCTTTATGCAATTGATGACCATTTTGGTTCCTCAAATGGCAAAAATTCAAAAAGAAGGTGAAAGCGGCAGAAAGAAAATTAATTCATGGACCCGTTACCTAACGGTTATCGTTACTGCCTTCCAGGCCGCAGCGTATATTGGTTATTTAAAAAGTCCAAGTAATGCCGCCGCTTTGATTCCGGCTTATGGAGCCTTCTTCTGGGTTTCGACCGTTATCATCTTAACGGTTGGTACATTATTCGTAATGTGGCTGGGCGAAAAAATCACTGATAAAGGATTGGGTAATGGTACTTCCATCATCATTATGATTGGTATCCTTGCTCGTCTTCCACAGGCTTTTGGCCAGGAGTGGCAGGCAAGAACAACAAGGGGAGCTGGAGGATTATTGATCATGCTGATAGAGGTATTGTTCATGATCGCTATTATCATGGGGCTTATCATGCTTGTACAAGGCACCAGGAAAGTTCCGGTGAATTATGCCAAGCAGATGGTGGGAAACCGCCAGTTTGGTGGAGCCCGTAATTTCCTTCCTTTAAAAGTGAATGCTGCCGGCGTAATGCCAATCATCTTTGCCCAGGCGATCTTATTCTTACCAACGATATTCACAGGGTTTACAGGAGATGGATGGGCAAGATATTTTACTGATCATACCAGTAAAGTGTACATGCTTGTTTATTCAATTTGTGTGATCGCATTTACATTCTTATACACTGCGCTTATATTCAATCCAAAGCAAATGGCGGATGAATTGAAACGCAACAATGGCTTCATCCCAGGTGTTAAACCCGGCCAGCCAACCGCAGATTATATAGGCACGATCATGGACAGGATCACATTACCGGGCGCTATCTTATTAGCACTTGTGGGCATTTTACCAGGTGTATTCCAGTTGATATTTGGTATGACTCAAAGTTTCTCTACGTTCTTTGGCGGCACTTCATTGTTGATCATGGTTGGTGTTATATTAGACACGTTACAGCAGATCGAAACACAACTTTTGATGCGCCAGTACGACGGTTTGATGAGCAGCGGCAGGTTGCAGGGAAGGCAGGCTGTAGCATCCGGAATTTAATAAATAGCTATAATCATCTTATAATAACCCTGACGATAAAATCGTTGGGGTTTGTTTTAATTTTAAGTTTGAAATGATACAATACAAAAACAAGAAAGAAATTGAGATCATGCGGCATAGTTGCCTGCTTGTTGGCAAAGCACATGCAGAGGTAGCAAAGATTTTAAAAGACGGAATGACAACCATGCAGGTAAATAGTATCGTAGAAACATTTATCCAGGATAACGGAGGCATTCCATCATTTAAGAATTATAATGGTTATCCATTCGCAACCTGTATTTCAATGAATGAATCGGTTGTACATGGTTTTCCAGGCGATCATGTACTAAAAAACGGAGATATTATTTCGCTGGATATTGGTATTTATAAAAATGGTTTCCATGGCGACAGCGCCTACACGTATGCGATAGGTGATATCCCGGAGGAAACTAAAAAGCTCCTCAGGGTTACGAAAGAATCACTTTATAAGGGAATTGAAAAGGCCCGGCAGGGCAACCGGATCGGCGATATTGCAAATGCGATCCAGGAGCACACAGAAAAATTACATGGTTACGGTGTAGTAAGAGAACTGGTCGGACATGGACTGGGAAGGCAAATGCATGAAGATCCACAGGTTCCTAACTACGGTAAAAAAGGCTCTGGGCAAAAATTAAAGGAAGGCATGGTACTGGCCATTGAGCCGATGATCAATATGGGAACAAAGGATGTTGTGCATTTAAGCGATGGCTGGACCGTGCTTACAAAGGATCGTAAGCCATCTGCTCATTTTGAACACGATGTTTGTATAACCAAAGGCGACGCTGATGTCTTATCTTCATTTGCGGAAATTGAAGTTGCTGAAAAGGCTAATGGCAATCTTACGTGGAGCCATGGATAATATGCTTCTAATACATTAATAGTTTACAGGTTTACCTGATTTGCCTACTGCTTGTTGTCAACTCATTTTTGAATGCTTTTAAACAATAAGAAAACTACGACCGACAGGAACGGCATGGCTATTATAATTCGGTTAGCGGCCAATCGCAAACATTAAAAATATGAAGGTTAATATAAAATACCTCATCTCCTGTCTTATTCTACTTAGTTGTAGTACGGTAAAATTTCGGCCGACTGAGAACATTTTAAGTCCACTCAAGGAATCCGACAACGTTTATATATTAACTCCAAATGAGCAAGCACCTTTGAATTCTATAGAAATAGGAAGTTGGGAACAAGTTGAAGACTGGGATTATACGTGGGAGCGCCTAATTGATAAGCTTGAAAAGCAAGCAGCGTCCCATGGAGCTAATATTATCAAAATTGAAGAATATTTTGAGGGTAGTAAGACGAAGGGTCATGCCGCATTATTGAGAGGAAAATTTTATAGTGCGTCAAATATTCAAGAATTAGAAGCCTTTATTATTCGCGAAAGTGGTAAGAATACTTCAGACTGCAACTGCTCGTTAATTCATGTTTTTCGTGATGAAGGCAATGCTGGCTTGAGAGCATTATTTAAAATAAGTGTAGTTATGAATGATTTTAAAATTGATGATTTAACCAACCGTTCTACCTATACCTTCAAATTGACAAAAGAAGAAGACATCTTTATAGGAACCTCCAAACCTGAAAACTTTTTGTTTAGAACCGAAATTGGAAAGGAGTATTATATTCAGGCCACTCAAAACATGGGGTCTTCAAACGTTCCTGGAGTGATAGGGGTTAGTATTGGTTCAAAAGAATTTTTTGTTGACAGCACATTAAAGGCTAAGATTCATTTCGAGACTCTTGAAAAATATAGTCATTAACTGCTGCTAATAAGCTTTGTGCAATCGGGTTAGACGAATAAACTTCATCATCGAATCAATCGCTATTTGCAAAAAAAAACACTGTCATGTTAGATATTGATGAATACCTGCAAAGGCTTCAATAGTTTTTAATGAACAATAAAAGATTAATAGTAATTGGTGGAGGCGCAGCAGGATTTTTCTGTGCAATAAATGCAGCGAAACTCTACCCCCAACTTCGGGTAACCATAGTAGAAAAATCATCCAAACTTTTAAGCAAAGTAAAAGTGAGCGGCGGCGGACGGTGCAATGTTACACATGCTTGTTATAGCATTGCAGAGATGATAAAAAAATATCCACGAGGTGCTAATTTTCTGAAAAAAGCTTTTCATCATTTTTTTACTACAGATACTATTTCATGGTTTGCAGAACGTGGCGTGAAACTAAAAACAGAAGCAGATGGTCGCATGTTTCCTGAAAGCAACGAATCGCAAACGATTATTGATTGTTTGTTGAGGGAGGCGAATAAATATAAAGTGGAAATAATGATGAATGCAGAAGTGGAGGGAATCGTCAATCGGGAATCGTCAATCGGGAATCGTCAATCGGGAATTGGGGATCGGGAATTGGAAAAGCTTACTGGCAGCTTTGAATCGCAACAGCGGTTTGAACTACACCTGAATAACAATAGGGTGATGGATGCAGACTATCTATGTATTGCAAGTGGTGGTTATCCAAAGGCTACGCAGTTTGAATGGCTAACACGCCTTGGGCATACGATAGAAGAGCCCGTGCCATCATTATTTACTTTTAATATGCCTGGCAATAGTATTACTGAATTGATGGGTGTTGCAGTTGAAAATGTTTTGGTAAAAATTATTGGAACAAAACTTCAGCAGACAGGTCCGTTACTCATTACTCATTGGGGTATGAGTGGCCCCGCAGTTTTAAAATTATCTGCCTGGGGAGCAAGAGAGCTTGCTGCACAAAAATACGAATATGCTATTGTTGTAAACTGGCTTATGGAATACAATGAAAATAACCTGAAGGAAAAAATGCAAAAGGTTAGATTTGACATTGCTCCCCAGAAAATATATAACCGCAATCCCTTTGGTTTGCCCGCAAGGTTGTGGGAACATTTTTTACAACTATGTGGCATAGCCGAAGACATACGCTGGGCTGATCTGCCAGGTAAGGAACAAAATAAACTTATCAAAATATTATGCGCCCAGGAGTTTACGGTGAAAGGTAAAACAACTTTTAAAGAAGAATTTGTTACCGCCGGCGGAGTGAATCTTGAAGAAATAGATGTGAATACCATGCAAAGCAAAATTTTGCCCGGCTTGTTTTTCGCCGGTGAAATTATTAATGTGGATGGTGTTACCGGCGGATTTAATTTTCAAAATGCCTGGACAACGGGGTGGATAGCTGCAAATGGTATTGGAAAAAATCTATGATCTAAGATTTAAGAGCTAAGATGTAGAAGAAATCTTAAATCTCAGATCATAAATCCTACATTTAGTAACTTGCGGGTTTGAATGAAAAAAATAGACAAGTACATATTATCCAAATACCTCAGCACTTTTTTCTTTTGCCTATTGTTATTCACTGCAATCGTAGTTGTAATTGATATCAGTGAGAAAACAGAAGATTTCGTGAAGTCGAAATTATCTACGACGCAGATCATAACGGATTATTATTTTGGATTTATCCCAAGGATAGATGCCATGCTTTTCCCCTTGTTTGTATTTATCTCTGTTATTTTCTTTACTTCAAAAATGGCCGGAAGGTCGGAAGTCATTGCGATCCTCAGCAGCGGTGTGACGTACAGGCGTTTTTTGTTCCCATTTTTTATGGGGGGAATGATACTATCTGCATTACTGTGGCTCGGCTACCAGTACACTGTTCCAAAGGCCAACAGGAAATGGGCTGAGTTTGAAAAAAAATATATTGATGTAAACCAGGCACCCGACCCTTCCAGGTCAACCTACAAACACAATATCTATTTCCGGCTGGATGCCAATAGTATGATCGGGATAGGAGGTTACGACACAGTTACCAAAATGGGCTCCAATTTTTTTGTTCAGAAATTCAAAGATAACAAGCTCTTATATAATTTGCGTGCACTGAGTTTCAACTGGGATACTGCTTCAAAAACATGGGCATTGAACAATGTAATGGAGCGCACCATCAATCCCATTGATGAAACCATAAAGATGACTAAAAAGAAATTGGTGAGTTACAATTTCAAACCCATTGACCTGAGAAAGGATGATTACTTAAAAGACCAGATGATAACACCCGACCTTGCAAGGTTTATCCAACTCGAAAAAATGCGTGGTTCGGAAATGCTCAATACCTTACTTGTTGAAAGATATAACAGGGATGCTATACCTGTGTCTGTATTGATCTTAACCATAATAGGTGCTGTGCTTGCTTCAAGGAAAGTTCGCGGGGGCAGCGGTTTTCATCTGGCACTTGGTGTTATTTTAAGTGTGTTATATATCCTGTTGAGCAGGATGACATTGGTATTTGCAACCAAGGGCGACTTCACACCCTGGCTCGCGGCATGGATCCCAAATATCATTTTTGGGGTATTGGCTTTTTACCTATATAAAAAAGCACCTAAGTAGGATTTTTTTTCGAAAATTTTCAACAGTTTTCGACTTAAGCTGTTAAGCTATTTTTACTGCTGCCAACGTAATTGCTACTGGTATAAATTATTTTCTTAAACTTTTGTTTAACCGCAGCAGGCATCGTAATTTTAAGGATTGATTTTTTGCAGCTTTAAAACAGCACTACTCAATACATTAGCTGCGAGGTTTCAACATTAATAGCTTAGGACATAAGAAGGTCAAAAGTCAAACAACAACATAACTATGGGTATTATAAAAGACAGGTTCAAGGAAAAGGCTGATTCAACAGCGGCAGAAATTAAGGAAATTATTAAAGTACATGGCGAAAAGAAAATTGGTGAAGTAACGTTGAGCCAGGTGTACCAGGGCATGCGTGGCATGACCGGCCTCGTAACGGAAACTTCTTTGCTTGATGCACAGGATGGAATACGTTTTCGTGGATATTCGATTCCCGAATTACGTGACAAATTACCAAAGGCTGTAAATGGATCCGAACCATTACCCGAAGGATTGTTTTACCTGATGCTCGTAGGTGATCTGCCGACTGAGGAAGATGCGCAACACCTGAGCAGTGTATGGCAAAGACGCAGCCATGTTCCAAACCATGTATTTGCGACTATTGAAGCCTTGCCAGTAGCAACCCACCCCATGACGCAGTTTGTTGTTGCGATCATGGCTTTACAAACCGAGAGCCAGTTTGCCAAACGCTACGCAAAAGGAATGAATAAAAAAGATTATTGGGATGCGGTGTTTGATGATTCTATGGATCTGATTGCCAGGCTGCCACGTATAGCTGCGTATATCTATCGCCGTAAGTATAAGAATGGTGAACACATTCAGCCAAATGGTTTGCTTGATTGGGCAGGAAATTTTGCGCACATGATGGGATTCGAGGATGAAGGATTCAAAGAGTTGATGAGGCTGTACATGGTCATTCATGCTGATCATGAAGGAGGAAATGTTTCTGCTCATACCACGCATCTCGTTGGTTCTGCACTAAGTGATCCTTACTTAAGTTTTGCAGCTGGTATGAATGGGCTTGCGGGCCCGCTTCATGGGCTGGCCAACCAGGAAGTGATCAAATGGATATTTGAACTTCGTGAGCAAATAGGGTCAGACGCTCCTACAAAGGCCCAGATAGAAGAATATGTAAAGAAAACACTTAGTGAAGGAAAAGTTGTTCCCGGCTATGGCCATGCAGTATTGCGTAAAACAGATCCACGCTTTACGGCACAAATGGAATTTGGTAAAAAGCACATGCCCGATGATAAACTGGTGCAAACGGTTTGGAATATCTACGACACTGTGCCACCCATCTTACAATCGCTTGGAAAAATTAAGAACCCATGGCCCAATGTGGATGCCCATAGCGGTGCCCTGCTGGTACATTATGGTTTGGTGGAATATGAATTT
>JBDSBG010000145.1:0-29322 GCA_039921685.1 Ferruginibacter sp. | reverse complement strand
TCGGCTCGCATCCATGTAACTAGAATAATTTTAGTCCATAGTAACCAATAAGTGTAAACGCAATGCAACGGGTTAATACGCCAATACAACACCAGGTGATTAATTTACCAAGGTTTGCATTAAGGCCAACGCCTACTGCAATACTGATTGGTGCGCCCACAGATACAGTCCCTAAAAACCCAAGGCCAATGATCCCGTATTTATTCCAGAGCCGGTGAACCATCGGGTGGGTATTTTTTTTCTCTTTTACTGGTTTATTTTTATATATGAATGACCGGATCTTATCACCGAGAAAAGCTGCAACAAAAACGCCGGCAATTCCACCGGTAATGCTTGCAAAAAAAATGATCCAGGGAGATAATCCAAATGCAAATCCCGTCGGGATAGCTACATAAATTTCGAATGTGGCAAGTGACGCCACCGTGAGTATTTTTAGAAACATAATTGTATCCGGCAAACTTACAATTTCCGGGCCAGCGAAAATAGATCATTCGATGCCCCGGCGAACCTTTCCATGATCTGTTAACACAAAATTTGGAACCCGGGCGGGAGCAATGCCGTCACGAGTAAAACAAACCGTAAAGGTCAAATCTTCACCCACAACAACTAAACAACTATTTTTACCAAATGAAAAGCATAGTACTCAATAAAAATATAAGTAAACGTGTTGAACAGGGCCATCCCTGGATATTTGCAAATGAGATCAACCCTGGAAAAGAAAAAGATACCAATGCTGCGCCGGGTGAAATTGTCGATGTGTTTACTTTCGATAAAATATTTATCGGCAAAGGTTATTACAACCCAGGTTCCCAAATAGCTGTCAGGCTGCTTACAAGAGATAAGAATGAAACGATCAACGATGCATTTTTCAAGGACCGCATCAGGCAGGCCTGGGAATACCGACAGCGTTTAGGCTATACCGAAAACTGCCGCCTAATCTTTGGTGAAGCGGATGATATCCCCCAACTGATCATTGATAAATTCAATGATTACTTTGTAATCCAAACAATGGCTTTGGGCATTGATGTATGGAAACCATCTATTGTAAAAGCGCTGAATGAATTATTTACGCCAAAAGGCATCTACGAACGAAACGATGTACCTGTAAGAGAACTGGAAGGCATGCAACAACATAAGGGATTTTTGTCACCGGAATTTGATACAAACATCATCATTACAGAAAATAAAAACGAAGATGGCAGTGCAGGCGTAAAGATGCACGTTGATATTGCCAATGGTCAAAAAACGGGGTATTTTTTAGACCAGCAGGATAACCGGCGGGCCATCCGCCACATTGTAAAAGATGCCGATGTTTTAGGCGCCTTTTGTTATACCGGGTCTTTCGAAATAACTGCTGCATATTACGGGGCAAAATCAGTGTTAGGACTCGACATATCTCAAAATGCTGTAGACATGTGCAATAAAAATGCAGCTTTGAATGGATTTGAAAACATTTGCCGCTTTGAATGCGTGAACGCTTTTGATGTATTGAAAAATCTAACAAAGGAAGAAAAGCGTTGGGATGTAGTGATGCTGGATCCTCCGTCATTTGCCAAAAGCCGCAGCAACATTGATAAAGCCATAACAGGTTATAAAGAGATCAATCTACGTGGAATAAAACTCGTAAAGCCCGGAGGTTTTTTGGTTACATCCAGTTGTACCAATTTAGTAAGCCCTGAGATGTTTTTTGATACCATTGTAAAAGCAGCTCGGGATGCCAAACGAAGAATTCGGCAGGTGGTTTTCAATGCACAGTCGGCTGATCATCCCATTATCAGCGGGCAGGAGAATACACATTATTTAAAGTTTTTGATCGTACAGGTACTTTAAAGTAAGGCTCAGCATTAACTCCTATCTGCCCTCGCCCGGAGTGACAAGGCAGATCCAGACCTGGGTTCAACGTTTAATTATTCCCTTCCAGATATCATTTCCCACTGCCAGGCAGATTTCATTTCATGATTCGGCTACAGGTGGATATTTTCATTTATCAAATAATTAATTCAATCACACTTAACAAAGATGCTGATGAAAACAAAATTACTATTCACTATTATTGTTTGTGGATTCATGATATTCCCTGCTACTCTTGTAGCTTCTGCACAAAATTCAAACTGGAAATATATTCGTCCTTCCACTACCGGCCTGGGTGGTGATTATCTTCAATGCATCAAAGTTGATCGTTGTGGAAACAAATGGACCGGCGGCTACCTGCCATTCTGGAGTGAGGGAGCTGTGACCCGATTCGACGATTCTACTTTTACCTGCTGGAGCAATGTTGATGGATATTTACCTGCCGACAGGGTTTATGATCTTGCATTCGACAGCCATGATGGCTTATGGGTAGCTACAAATGGAGCGGGCAATGCTATTGAACATGGTGGGATAACACATTATGAGGGAATTAACTGGACAACCTGGACTTCGGCAAACTCGCCTTTGCCTGCAGATGATATGCGAGGTATTGTGGTTGACCATAATGATGTTGTGTGGGCTACATTTTTGAACGTAACCGATGGTATTGGCGGTATTGCAAGATTTGATGGAACAAACTGGACCATATACTTACCCGGAACAAGTGGCCTACCCACCGCAAACGTTGATAAAATAAATATGGATGCACAAAATAACATATGGATTGGAACCGACGCAGGCCTTGTAAAATTTAATGGAACTGTTTGGACAACTTATAACAATACCAACTCAGGGTTAACGGCCAACAACGTCAGGAATGTTGAGGTAGATCCCGGCACCAACAAGATTTATGCTGCTACCGGCAATGCGATCGATATTTATGACGGTAAGGCGTGGACGCATAAGAATACTGTATTTCAGTGAGAAGAAAATAGACGAAGACAGAAATCAGATTGTACTTGAGCTTAAAGATCTCGCTGTGGGTATTTATTCGCTTAGTATTTCATCCCGCAATAACAGGAGGACTGTTAAATGATTAAAGTACTAAAAATAAATCTACTGTTATCATGGCTGGAACAAGTGATCACTTCTTCAATCGCTACAGGTTCCACAGTTTTATGAAGAAGGTTTGTTCGTCTTAATCCGTGCAAACTGTTTTTGGGGGTTGATACTAATTTCAGTCAGTACAAATAGCATACTTCATTTCATACTTGATGGCACCATGGCTTCTGTTCTTTTCATATGATTTATTACCACCAAAAAACCATTGGCCAGTTTTAAAACTATAGAAACTTAACCAGGTATCTTTAGTATACATTCCATCTAAAGCTGCACCATACATTCTAACTGTATCAATTTCACCATTAGGCATCTTTGTTGGAACCAAATAACTATATTTCTCGTCCTGGTAGCCATCAACTGCTAAATAAAGTCCGCGTTCAGGAATTATTAAACCGATGCTGTCCACATTTATCTCTTGCGGTCCTAATTTTTTTGGATGAAACAATATTGTTTTTGAAGTTAATAATTCGCCCGGCAGCATTGTTGATGTATCAACGGAATAAAAAGAAAACAGAATAGGTGCTTTTGCTGCCATTTTAGTTCCTCTGACGCCAAGCTTAAAATAAAGTTTAAAACTTACTAATTTACTTCCTTCTCCTTGCGGATGTAAAAACAATGCTATTCTCCCTTTATAAACCATGTTGCCCCAGGAGAAGCCTCCAAAAATGCCAGAATCGGCTCCAGGTATATAAGAAATATTTTTGCTCCAGTCAGCGCATGGCTTTAATACAACTGCTGGCAATATCCTAATGTTTTGTATCAGCCTAACTTCAACATCTTTAAATCGGTTAACGAGAAATATTTTATCAAAATATCCCGCATAAGATATCCTTACCGTATCAGCATCTGCTTCTGAGATATCTAATTTGGCTTGACCCTCATTACTGCATAAAAATAAAGATCTATTCGAAAATTGATAAACTGTCGCAAAAGCTAAGGGTTGCCGGGAAACACTGTCTACCACTACAATTTTTATCTGGCTTTTTCCTGAAGAAAAGAGGAGAAGAAAAAATGCCATTAAAGTAAGAAGATGTTTCATATTTCGGATGTAATTCTAACAACGATCAGTTCGCCGCGAAAGTTTCGGATTAGTGTCAGCCGGCAATCTAAAGCTAAATTTATAATTAAAAGTTGAAGTTTAGAGCTAAGCCAATAGAACTCTTTTGCCTAAACCAAAGCCTGGTTATTTTCTTCATAATTACAGTTCAGTCATCCTTTAATAGCAGGATTCTTTATTAACTGTACATAATTTATTACTTATACCTTAAATATCGTTCCTCCGCTAATTTTCGGGGACGTTATCATGGTTCGTAGGAGTCAATTTATTTTGAAACCAGAGAGTAGTTGTATGGTTGCAGAAAAATATTTTTTGAAAAAACTGCAACCAGGTTGGTTGCAGTTTTTTCAAACAGAAAATTATTGCAACCATTAACATAAAGACAATGAATGATTTAGGTTTTACCTGCTGATCGCATTGTTGCTGATGTTTCAAATTACTTTGTGCCCCGCTGGATGACGGCCGATTTTTAATAAGTTATGCACAATTCATTTGTGTCAAATGTTATCCTATGTTGTCCATTTGTATCCATTTGTGTCCATTGTTGTCCTATGTTGTCCTATGTTGTCCTATGTTGATAGTCCTCGTTTCCAGGATGTATAGTTTTGTGCTCAATAAACAGCTAACGAAAAAGATGCAATACATAAAATACATACTGTATGGCAGTTCCGTCGTTTTCCAGGCAGCTAACGGATACGCGTATGTTAATGAAATGTTTTGTTTTGCGATGAACAAATTAATCAAACCTTAAGATGCGATGTATACCACATATACTGAACACAACAGGCATTTGGCCGGAAATCCTGGCGGATTATGTTGGTTTGTCCCGGCAGGCACTGCTGAAAGCGTCAGATGGCTTTATCAACCCTACGGCAGAAATGCATATAAAACTTAGCCGGCTGCAGCAATGCATTGAACAAACCAGCGGGTATGAACACGAAGCTACTGGTACTGGCCACTTAACTGACCAGGAGACAGCGCAGGAAAGAAACTGCCGTTACCGTGCCCTTGTATTACAGAGAAAATTGGATAAATATGAAAACATTCAAAAAAAATACAGGCTTTTTCTTCGGGCACTCGAACTGTTTCAGCCAGTTGATGAAGAAGAAAGCTTGTGGAAACAAAAGTCTAAATCAAAGATTATAAAAAAGCTTGACAAATGCAGTGAAGCTACCTGCATGCGTTTAAGAAAGCGGGTATACCTGCTTACAGCTGAAGCAGATTATATCAGTAAACTCCAGTGCCAGGCACATGCAAAGTAGTTAACTGCATGCGTTTGGAAAACGGTATAGCTGCTTTAAACTGAAGTAGCTTATGCCAAAAGATCTGAAGCCGGGCACATGCGGCTTAGTTAACTGCATGTGTGAAAAACAGGTATGCCTGCCTTAACTGAAGCAGGTTGTATCGGTAAGCAGGTTGACGATAAGTATCCTGTCTATGAAAACCATTAACAAAATTTAAAAAAATTTAAAATTTAAAACATGCAATACAGTTTAACAGCAATCACATCCGTGGCGGATTGTGATGCGATACTTGCTAAAGCGAGAATGGAACAGAACGAGCTGCTTTTCCAAAAAACAGTACAGGACCGGCAATACATCCTCGTTACCTCGGGTAGCTCCTGCGTAGATGCTGAACTTGCCGGTGTGATCTCGCAAAGAACCGCCCTGGAAACAGCAGCCGCGATTTTGCCGGAAGGACCGGCAAAGCAGGATCTTACAGATAAGATCTCCGACCTGCAACACAAACAATTCCAACTTGAAAGGCGCAGGCGCCGTTACGGCACCCCCGCCCTTTTACAAAAGGAATATGAAATTACCGCGATCGAAAAGCAGTTAACCGAACACGTTAGCTATATCGATGCGGTAACGCAAAGGAAAGCCGAATTGGCAAGGGTGTAGGTAAAGAATGAAAATGCAAGCCTCGCTTTAAAAAAGCGGGGCTTGTTTTTTATTAGGATCAACGGCTTGTTGATAGTGGTATATGAGTTATGTTTTTCAAATCTTTAAATTTATTGGATAATCTAGGTGCAACTGGTGGCAAATTGCCTGGAGTGGTGGCATCGCAGGTAGATGTGCATTGTTCTGTGAAATCAAATTCATTGCCATCCGTATCAATGAGATGATTATTAAAAAAGTTGGCAAACCCTTGTGTATTATAGGTAATTGCAGCCGTTACTGTAGCAACATATCCCCCACCGAATCCCCAGTTCCAATCTGCAGCATTATTAACACTATGCATTGCGTATACATAATCCGACAAGTCTGTAGTATAAAAAATATATTTTAACCATTGGTTGCTACCAAAAACATTGTATTTATTATCATACCTGGTACCCTGGTATAATACAACAGGTGTTGCAAAAACAGTTCCCCCATTTTGTGCGGAGATCGTAACATTTGTAACATTTCCGCTGCTGTTGTATTCATATCTGCGGGTATTGTTGTATTCAGGTGATAGACGATTGTCTTCTCCCTGAATGATCAACTGTCCCAAAATATTATAGCGAAATGTATCAACAGCAACCAATCCTGATGGAGGAGGTGTTGAAAAATCAGACCTCCAATATTTTGATATAGCAGGCAGAAAAGTATTGTTGGTATAAATAAATTCAATGTAGCCGGTTGCAAATTTTTGTTTTACCAACCTTCCGCGGTTGTCATATTCCAGTTTGTTTCCAAACCCGGAAAAACTTAAAGAATCGGGGTTGCCTTGAGAGTTGTAAAAAATATCTACAGAATATCCATACAGAGTTTCTTCGTAGTGTGTAATCAGGCATGGGCCGTTGGGCTGATTATAGAAATCTTTCTTACAGGAAACTGTAAATAATACAATAAGCATCAGCATTAATGTGCTGGGTTTAAATCTTTTCATGTTTGAATAAGTTTATGATAAATAGTGAAAAAAAGTAGTAATGTTCACGGAAGTCGGATGAGATTATCAAATATATAGTATTTTTTAATTATGATAAAACCCATTTTTCTTATAAAACCAATAATCCAGCGAATCCAAAATATTAATAATATAAGCTGAAACAGCCTTACCGCTCTAACACAAGGTTTTTTTGGCTTGCGGGCCCTCGCACTGGCACAATAGTTCTGAACGATCACTTGTGTCTGTTTGAGACAGCGGTGCACGACTAGCCTCAGCCCTGCAAATACTTAATAACCTTTTACCATGAATAGATTGCCCAACACATTAGGATGTTTCTCCTGCTGTGTTCGGAAATAACGAAAGTCAAAATAATGATACATGACATTTCAGGAAGAGTACTGTGTTTCGGTAAGAAGAAAATAGACGATGGGAGTAATCAGATTATACTGCTGCTCAAAGATCTCGCTTCCGGTATTTATTCGCTCAGCATTTCATCCCGCAATAACAGGAGGACAGTTAAATTATTAAAGTATTAAAACAGGAAATGTTCTCATGAATGGAACAGTTCATCGCCTTTTCAAACGCAATCAGCTCCCCGGGTTACTGATCGCAAGCATATGGGAAAAAATCCTGTTTATCCAGAGCAGGCGCTCTTTCAGTTGCTTGAAAAAAGAGATTTGCCGGCGCAATATTTATATTTAATTACCGTTATATAATACTTAAAAACCTAAATCCTTATCCATGAAAATTATTCTATCAGCGGTACTCGCTTTATCGCTTTCATTGAAATTATCAGCACAAAACTTTCAAACATGTACTATTGAAAATTTTACCGGCACTACTGCAGGCTGGACTTACTCACAGGGGGCGCATGTTGGTGATTATGACAATCCTCCAATGAACTGCACACCGGATCGTGGCATTATAACCCCGGGTGTAGGAGGAAATAACCCCTGCAATATCCAAACACCATCATTTAGATCAACAGGCGCATACCTCATCAACTTATCTTTTGACATGATCGTATTAGATGCAAACCTGAAATGTAATACTTGGAAAGATTATGCCTGCCAAACATCAGTTGATGTATTTTATTATATTGGTGGCACACGATTTACGGGCATTACTGATTTTCTTTTGCCGCCCAATGGCCCGGGAAATCCTACTAATGTGTCGATGAGTTTTTATCCCGGCAATAATTTACCTGCTGGTACGATATACAATATTGAAATGTGCTTTAAACCAAAAAGCGGTGTTGGTAATTGCATACAGCAGAATACTAAATATGTCTTTGACAACTTTAGGAATTGCGAAACAGCAAACAGGCCAATGAATGAAAGACAGGTAAATTCACAGGAAAAATCAAATATTAATTCCTATAGTGTTTATCCCAACCCAACTAATGGCGCTGCCAGGATCACTGCAAATGGAGATGAAGGAGTAAAAAGCATCAAGTTGATTAATGAGGCGGGAACAGCCCTTCGCTCTGCACTGGGTGTCAACTTTATGATATTTGATATCAAAGATCTGCCTGCAGGAAAGTATGTAATGCAATTTGAAAAGAAAACAGGTGAGTTGGTAAAAAAGAATATTGAAATTAACTAAATAAAAATTCCCGTAAAGAAAAAAGCTGTTGACATCCAACAGCTTTTTTTATTTGATCGCACTATGCGTACGCTCGATACCATCGCTAAGCGCATAACAGTTCTCACCGTTATAATGCTCGAAACGGACTGGCTCTTTCCAACATTGACACTATTTGACGATGGCTCTTGCAAAAATATTGATGACCCCACGCTTTGACCATCTATTCTCTTTTCTTCTCTTTAAAAAATGATGACGGGTTCCCGTATTTTTGTTTAAAAGACTGAAAGATGCAGCAAAATTGCAAAAACTGTGGTACATATCTCCAGGGTAGGTTTTGCAATAACTGTGGGCAAAAAGCAGACATCCATGCCCTTACGTTCAGTCATATTTTCCATGAAGTATTCCACGCTTTTACACATGCTGACAAAAGCTTTCTGGTAATGTTGAAAAAGATGATTGTTGAGCCTGGCAAAGTTACCTGGGAGTATATCGTGGAAGGGAAACGCCAGCGGTACTACAATCCTTTTACATTTTTCCTGCTTGTGACGGCAATCAATGCATTTGTAGAAAGTAGATTGCTTACGCTCAGGGAAAACATCTTTCATGACAATAATGAATATGCAAGGTTGTTCAACGTTTACAATAAAGCGATGTTGCTTATCATTATCCCCTGCATTGCATTTGCATTTTTCGCTTTGCATCAAAAGAAGGCAAGGCTGCGTTACAGCGAATATACTGTTGTTGCAATGATGTTTTTCTCAATGAAAACAACGATCGATATCTTCGTGAACTCAATCAATTACCTGTTAGTGTACGCTTTTCATCTCTATCGCGGCCTTGATGAATACTTCTTTTACATCCTTGCAGTCGCAATGCTTGTTGCTTATGCCGACCGCCAGTTTCACAATCAACGATATAAATCTTCATTTATAAAATCAATTACAGCTGGCTTACTTTTTTGTCTCATCATCGCAGGAGTCAATATGTTCATTGTTTGGGCTTTCCTACGCCATTTCAATGGATTGGGCGTTTTTAACATGTATGGTTTTCGTATCAGCGGCTGAGTTTTCGGGTATTAGCACCAACTAACTTTATAAGTTGGTATAATTCCTGTAACTTTTCATTTCAAATTTTCTTTATGTTCAAAATATTCATCGTTCCTATTTTGTTTACCGGCATTTTCGGCTGCGGCGGTGCCATTAGTTCGGCAAATAACGCCGCTACTAACGGGAATGCAACTACGCCCGACACTTCAAATAGTCCTGTAGAAAAACGCAAGCCGAATACGGGGTACAAACCAGCATTTGCGGGCCAGACAAGGATTGCAGGGGTAAAAACCCAAACAGCTTACGAGTCCACGGTCATTACCAGGGATCTGCAACGCCCCTGGGGCATTACAGCACTTCCCGATGGCCGCTTCCTCGTAACACAGAAGGAGGGAACAATGATAATTGTTTCAAAAGATGGAAAATTGAGTGAACCGCTTTCGGGTATACCGGAGGTAAATGACGCTGGCCAGGGAGGTTTGTTGGGCGTAACAATAGATCCACAGTTTAGTTCCAACAAAATGATCTACTGGACATTTTCCGAAAAAACATCAGAAGGCAACCTTACAGCTGTTGCGAAAGGCGCACTCTCTGCCGATGAAAAAAGTATCAGCAATGCCACGGTCATTTACAGGGCTACGCCTGCGTACCGGGGCAACCTTCATTATGGGTCACGGGTTTTGATTGACAAATCAGGAAACCTGCTTGTGAGTACCGGGGAGCGGTCGGATCTCGAAACCCGTCCACAAGCCCAACAGTTGAATTCAGCATTGGGTAAGATAATACGCATTACCAAAGATGGTGCGCCGGCAGCGGGCAATCCATTCATCAATCGTGAAGGTGCACGGTCGGAATTATATTCTTATGGGCACAGGAATGTACAGGGCCTGGCCATGGAGCCTGCAACGGGCGACCTTTGGGAAACAGAAATGGGACCAAGAGGTGGGGATGAATTAAACCGCATAGAACCAGGAAAAAACTATGGCTGGCCGGCCATTACCTATGGCATCGAATACGGCGGGGGAAAAGTTGGACCCGGAAACACGGTGCAAGCCGGGATGGAACAACCCATTTATTACTGGGACCCGGTCTTGTCGCCCAGTGGGATGACTTTTTGCAGCAGTGATAACATTGCCGAATGGAAAAACAATCTTTTTATTTGCGGGCTAAACAGCAATCATATTGCACGTTTGGTAATCGACGATAACAAGGTTGTTGGGGAAGAGCGTTTACTTTCCGGGGAAGGCCAGCGGTTCAGGGACATCTGCCAGGGAACTAACGGCAACTTGTATGCGATAACAGACGAAGGGAGGCTATATATGATGAGCAAAAAGTAATTTACTTTTTTACGTCCGGGATCAGTTATAATATTTTTTAACAACCGGGGTTACAAGATCCCAGAACTCCCGGTTGTGATCATGTTCTTTTTCCCCAACGTTGATTTCGTTGCAATGCTCACTGATCTTTTCACAGATTTTATCCATTATATTCAAAGGTATCTTGTTACCAAGCCTTTCCATAAAATCTTCGAAATAAACATGACCCAGAATTTCTACGGCGATAGAATCCTCTGATACATTAAGTGGTTTTGAGAAGTATTCTTGATAGGATTCCCGGATCCACGTAGCAAGCTGCAAGGCATTGTCGAATGAATTTTTCCTGAGAAAATCCTCCAAAGATGCAGAATTATACAAACACACAGCTCCTTCGGCCAGTAAAAGCCTAACTACAGCTCCGTCAACATTTATCTGGATTTCCTTCATGGCAAAATGAAGTTAACAAAGTTTGGTTTGAAAAAACGAGATAGAAAAATGCTTTTGTTATGTACGGGGATTGACGGTGCAAACTGCAAACTTCCTCGGATCCTCTGTTTATATGCGGCCGAATGATATATTGGTTCCTTCTTTCTATATGGCTTACTTTCTACAATAGTTGCAGTAACAATCGCAACAAAATCCCTCGTATTTTTGATCAGCTACCAAGCTAAATCTGCGAAAATAAAAAAGGCAGGTTAATAATAATTAAGGGGCGTTTTCAACAGGATGGCCTTTGTGTGTTTCAAAAAATGTGCCTCCGGGAATTATCATTTCAGTGATTCATAAAACATTCCTGAACCTGGACCAATAAGGAGAGTAGAGATAAAAAAAATATACAAAGTCTGCTGATAGTTTATGTAACAATTACGGACAGCTGTATACATTTAGTCACGGGGTTATGCATTCATACTGAGCATGAACAAATTCAATAGTTGTAAACTTGTACATTTTTTTCTATTGCTGGAGTTATTATTTTTTCACAAACCAATCAACCGGCCGTCTCAAGGAAACTGGTTCAGGATATTTTTTTACATACCCAAGCCGTAAAATAAATTGAATGGTATCAGTTACGCCGATTGAATGGTTCAAAGTCTGATTGATTAAGGATTCTTCCAATGCCTGCGTCATCGGGTGAATGGCAATGCCTTTTTCCCGCACTTTTAAAAATATGCGCTGAAACCGTTTTCCGGTTTCCAATAAAGTTGCAACTGAATCACCTCTACTTGTTATTAATAACCAACCTGCCGATTGAGACACCTGCTTTATTACATTACTGATATTTTTATCCCGGAAATCGTTTTTCATAACACTTCCTTTGTTATAAAAGTTGCGGACTACCCAACCCGGTATTCCATTTATTTCCATGCTGGCAGCAGTAAGCCCATCACAATGAATTGCAGCCTCCTTGCTGGAAAATCTTATCCATTCTGACAATTCTTTTTCTGCAGCATCACGATAAGATTGAATTCTGTTTGCTTCAATTGTTTGTTGGTTCAGGTAACGATATTCTTTTGCCCCATTTGGGATGAAAGTGAAAAAGGCGGATTCTTCATTAAACAAGTATAGGGCATCTTCTTTTTTCAATGAATCATTGAGAAAATTTGAACGAACTGTTCTGCGGGTTTTGATCCGGTCAATTTTGAATGTAGGTGCATTCTCAGACTGCGAAAGTTTTACGCTCACAACGTTTTCATCCTGGTTAGTTGAAGCTAAAATATTGAACTGGCAATTATACCCTGCATTACTGGCAGCATATTCCAGGTTCTGTATAAATGCCCCCAGGGATAAGATGGTTTCTCTTTGACCTGGGTCAACAGCCGGAAGCCATTTGCTTTTGTCGTTGCAAATAATCCAATGATAAGGTTCTATATATTTTATAAGCCAGGGTTGGGTGTTATGGCCGCTTGGTGCAAGAGATGCTAAATACAATATTTCTCTTTCATCGTCTCTCAGCAATGATTGATCATCAGCTGCCATTTTAACGTTATCCCTTACAAGATTTTGTTTATCGCTCAATAAATAACCGGCCCCTCCTATGATGACAAATGTACCTGCCGCCAGGCCAATAAAATTTCGTCTGTTCAATTTAAGAATTTAAGAATGTAACAAGGTCTTTACTAAGTGAAGGTAGTCAACTTAGAAAAGAGCAGCCGGAAAGAACATTTTTCTCCAACTGGGAAAAACCACTTAAGTGAAATCAACATTACCATTGGCGTACTTCAGGTTATATTTAAACTCATCGATTCTCCAGCCGGATTTATTATTGATCAAATGCAAATCATAGGTTCCAACGAATTCCCTTGTCTTTCCGTTTGTCGCTAGCTTTTTATAATGAGTTGCTGTTCCATAAGCAAATACAGTCGCGACATTTTCCAATATTTCAATTAAATAATTACCGGCAAGATGATTTACAGCATCAATACCTGTAAATCCTTCTTTCCATGTTTCACATATCTTCACTGCAGTTGTATTTGACTGCTCTCCACCAAGGGAACTCATATCAAACAGAACTTTTTCTGTAAAAACTTCGTTCTGCAATTTGTCCCATTCCTGCAAATCTGTATAAATAAATAGCTTATTAACTACCTGGGTTATTAAATCATATACCGAAAACTTTTCCATAGTTTGATGTTTTTTTTATTTCTGCCAGCGTTGGCGTTTGGCAAAGCGGGGCTGATAGAATAACGTGAGCTGCATTGGGGAAATACCTTTGGTCTGAAGTTTTTTAGTCAGGTTTTAATGCTGGCCCAACTACCTGCATCTCATTGTCAGAAAAGATCTTTGCTATTTCCTCCTGGCTTGGCTGATGGCCTAATCCTGCCATCGTAACAAAAAAGTTTTCCAGCTTTCCGGCAGGCTGCATGGTGACGAGCATTTTTCCTCTTTCGGATACCTGCGTCCAGGCATGTGCAACTTTTCTTGGCAAAAAAATACTGTCTCCAGTTGTCAAATCATACTTGTCATCGCCCACCTGAAATTTATATTTTCCTTCTATAACATAAAAAATTTCGTCTTGAAAATGATGGAGGTGTAATGGAGTTCCTTTGCCTGGAGAAAGAGAAGTTTGTTCAAATATTGCGAGGTCACCATCGGTATCTGATCCGGAAATTTTTACATCGAGTACATTGGAATTTACTCCTTTTAATTTTATATGCCCGTGCAGTCTTCCCTCACCTGCCGGAATTTTAAACCCTTTGTTTTTTCTCATAAATAACTGACTAAATTTTGAAAATGCCAAAGCTGGAGTTGCCGACAATAATAGTATTGATGTAATAAACTTATTTCTTTTCATGACTTAATAATTTAAGCATTGTATCCAATCTTCTGGCTGGAGTGCAATCTGGAACAAACTAGCTGGTTGGCGAAACTCAAACTAAATGTATAATTAAAATTTGATGTTTGGAACCTATCCCCTGTAGAATTCATACAGACATACCGTCTGAGTTGCGAACAGTTATATTGTTATCAGCAGCCGCAAGCATTTCCTACCTTAATATTTTCCGTATCTTTCGTAAAATAATTTAGGTCAGTAAAAAACTCTATGAAGGATAAATTTCTAACTGCTCTTAATTCCTTATACGGAATAGCCAATCAATATAATGAAGAATCCACACAGGCAAAAGCTACACTACTTGCTGCACTGAGCATAATGCAGTTACCAGTAGCAAAATACATTTCTAAATATCATGATCATTTACTGTTTTTATGTGCCTATCCCGACAATGAAAAAATAAGCAGGCTTGCAGAAAAAGAACTGAAACGCATTACTGTTCATGCAAAGAAAAACAGGCATGGGAAAAATTCCTTGCCAGAAAACGAAGGCCTGCCCTATGCGAATATCCTTACCCGTTTTTCACCGGATTTTTTGCAATGGCTGTTGGAGCATAGCGACCTGGAAGTTGAATTCGATTCCTTTTACGATCCTGTTTTACCTCTTAATGATATACTTAATATCACATTGCCTTCTTTGTTAAAACCGGAAACTACGGCAGGTTTAACTAATGAAGAATTGCTGGAACAATTGGGTATAAAGCCTGCTCATTATATTCCGTTCTTAGTAGGCCAGTTAGATGCGTTAAAAGACATGCCGCTGCAAAGAGAATTATTTTGCGAACGCCTGAGTGCTTATGTGAAATTGGTTCCCAAAAATGAAAAATTTTCGCGGGCATATAACCGTCTCGACATTAAACAATTGTTCTATCAGCAAAATTTATCAAAGCAATTTGATGTGCTGCAATTGATAAACACAACCGTTCCCGCTTATCGTGTGCCCGCTGCAAAGGAAAGGCAGGCCTTGTGTAAAGTGATCCGAAATTCAATGGCGTTGATGGTAAGAGAAATTGATCCGGCCACTTTTATGCAGCAGGATTCCATTAGGCTGTATGATGTTGACAGCGGCCTGGTACTTGCTATTTACAGCATGCTTCCAAATCACCAGTTGCCGTTAGAAACCTATTTTGGATTTACCTTTTTTAAAAATGGTATTCCTGTTTCTTATGGTGGCATATGGGCTTTTGGAAAACTGGCCAGGCTTGGGCTGAATATTTTTGAACCTTTCCGCATGGGTGAATCAGGTTTTATCTTATGCCAGCTCATCCGCGTTCTTAAACAGGAATTCGGCATCACTTATTTTGAACTTGAGCCATACCAGTTCGGTTTGGATAACCCTGGTGGTATTAAAAGTGGTGCATTCTGGTTCTACTACAAATTTGGTTTCAGGCCTGTTGATGGGGAATTGAAAAAGTTGGCTACAGACGAACATCTCAAAATTAAAAGCGGAAAAAACTACCGCAGTACAGAAAAAACCCTGATTCGTTTTACCCAAAGTAATGTGGCCCTAAACCTGTTGCCTGAACCAGCACCTCTTGATGTGCTTGATATAAACCGTAAAGTATTAGCAGTAATTAAAGAAGATTGGCAGCATAATTATAGGGTAGCACGAGAGAAAGCAGTTGAAATTTTTTGCAAGAAAACGAATACAAACTATAATTCATTAAGCCGGATTGAAAAAAATACGGCTGAAGAGTTGTCTTTGTGGGTAACGGCCATGAACATACGCAATCTTCGCCAGTTGAAATTAATGAAAGAAATGGTTTTTGTTAAGACAAAAGACGATTATGCTTACCAACAATTGCTGCTCAATTTTTTCCAGTTGTAACAGTTCTCAGTCCTTCATGCGGAAGCTATTCCAATCTACACCAATCCTGAATGTTTGATAGATGCGCCCGTCTTTCAAACTTCCTCCATAATGTTTGGTAGCGGAATGAAAAGCACCAGAGGGATAAGCTACCATCCTGTTGAACAAATAACCAGCCCTGTCAATTTCAATCCATCTTCCGGATTTTTTATTATCTCTTTCCAACAGGTTCTGCAGATCACTTAGTTTCATTTTAAGCCTGCGGGCATCTGCAACCATGGCTGGATTACAGAGACCGGTTTTCTTGTGCATCCATAAAGAAGTGCCACAACCTGGGGGAATGCCGGGTGAAAGGTAAATCACCACAGTAATATCGTTGTAAGGTTCGTCGGAATGTACACCAGGCACTTCTCTTTTTTTGCCTTTGGAAAATCCCTGGTAAAAAACACCGTTCTCTTCAATTGGATCAATATCCCAACGGGTGATTTTTATTCCTAACAGTTTTTCGAGTTTTGCTTTGATGCCCTTTTCGTGGTAAACAGCTCTACTTCGGTAACCGGTTACATGCTCAGGCTCGAAGTAGCTGGCCTGCAATGCGGCCGCATATACCTTAGCAGGGTCGCTGTAAAAATTGTCTTTTACAATTAAAAAACGTGGGTACAAAATTTTTTCCATGAATTTTTGGTTGGATTGAATAATGTTTAACAGTAGAGATGGCTTGTCATAATATTTTTAATAAGATAACTAAATTCCGGTATTTATACCCATTAGACACAAAACGAAACTAAGGAAAAAGTTTCGAGGGCGAGACGCTTAATGAAAGGAAAGTCAAGGTCTTTGTAAATTAGATAAGAAACAAATTAATACAATTCGGGCATCTATGTTAACCACAGAGGGAAAGGAGTTTTTTCACGGAGTTTCGCAGAGTGTTTATATTAATAACCACAGAGGGAAAGGAGTTTTTTCACGGAGTTTCACAGAGTGCTTATATTAATAATGGCGTTGCAAATTACTGAAGCACTCTTTCTAATCTATGAAAAGCTGTCTTAAAAAAAACAATACGTTTTGGGTATCTCGGTTAACAACAGAGGGAAAGGAGTTTTTTCACGGAGTTTCACAGAGAGTCGCTGTAAATAATAACGTTTTAAATTACTGACGTAACTCTTCCCACACTATGAAAAGCTGTCGTAAAAAAAACAATACATTTCGGGCATCTCGGTTAACCACAGAGGGAAAGGAGTTTTCTCACGGCGTTTCACAGAGTGCCCTGCTATTTAAGTACCACTATTTTCCGCACAACAATCCCCGCCTTACCGATCATGCGCACAAAATATTTCCCGGCCCTCAATGTTGATATATCGAGTGAAATGTTGTTCATTCCAGCCTGAAGTTCTTTAGTCTCACGCGAGACAATTTTCGCACCCACATCGATAATCTCAAAAGCAACGTTCGTTTGTTCATTGCTATATGCCTTCACGTAAAGATCATTTATCGCGGGAACGGGATACACAGTGAACGTATGGCTATCCCCACAATTGCTATTCACGATCTCACTATAGGCTTTCTCACCATCTATACCGGTAATGCATAGGCGATATAATACATGGGTGCGAACCGGGTCCTTAAACCGGTAATCGGAATTATCTCCTTTTGGTTCTACCGTTCCGACCAGGGCCCAGTTTAGCCCATCGGCACTTGTTTCGATACCAAAATTTTTGATCCCAGGCTCCAGCTCGGTTCTCCACAATAAGACCGGCGTTTCTTCATTACAGTTAGCTGCTAACGAGGATAACCCAAGCGGAACTACAACGTCATCTATCGTATTCAATACCTCGTTCGTTAGAACCGCAGGGTTGAAATCAAAATAAATATGGGCGGTATTGGTTAGCTGAGTCCCCTGCGCCAGGCCGGGCTTCAATTTAATATTATACTTGATATAGCCATTACTAGCGGGACTATTGCTGTTGCTGTCTGGCAGGTTGATATTGTTGAATGTCCAGGTGATGATGTTTGGATTTTTAAGAGATACGCTATACGGGTGGCTCGAGGAGATCATACTGAATGTAGCAATATCAAGATCCGTGTCGATTGTATCCTTTACAATAATATTGATTGCAGATGCTGTGCCCGTATTTTGAAACCGGATCGTGTACGTAAGACTGTCTGTTGTAACCGAGATCGCCCCGGTCGCCCCAACACCTTTGGGATCCACTTGCTTATCGTTCGGATCATAAGAACCTACCACTAACGCGTAGCCGACACGAATGTTATTGCTGGAATCGACATCAGCATTATTACTATATGCAGATGCGGTTGAGTTGAGCTGCAAACCCAGGAGCCCCGGGTTTGGTGGAAGATGGAAATAAACTTTTATTGACTGCTGGTCAAACACCGCCAATGAATCGAGCATCCACACAATTGAATCGGCTTGTTGCACGATGGATGGAAGTGAAACGGAATCCAGGATAAGATTGGTATTATACTTCAGTTTTACGCGAATATCTTCTGCAAGAACAGAACCCACATTCTTTACCTGGACATTGACTACATAAGGGAAGCCCGGCCTCGGTATATTGACTGAAGTAATATCCACCGCCACATCGTTTATGCCTGGTATTAACTGCACACCGAAGTCCCTGCCAGGTAAATTGGTTGCTGAAGCTGTGATGCTGAAGTTGATACTGTCAGGGAACACGTCGAGTATGTAAGGTGATGTATTTGCAAGTTTAGCGGTATAGCTGCCTTCGTTCAATATTGCACAATAATAATTCCCCGTGGAATTACTGATGCTGGTGAACAAAGTAGAATCAATGCGAATAATTTCGTTTGGCAATGCTGGTTCACCGGTATCGCGTACATGATTTCCATTAACATCATTATATACCGTGCCAGAAATACCTGAAAGAGCACCCGGATTGTGCACGACGATGCCCCCGTAAGAAGGTGCAATCCACACGTTATTTAATTGATCGACTGCTAAGGCATCTATGCGATTACTTGTGAGAACACTTGTCGTCGTGTTGTACACGGTCCAGTTAGTACCATCGAATTTCACCAGGCCCTCATTTTCGGTACCTATCCAAACTACGTTGTCATGATCTACGGCAATAGACCAGATCTTATTCTCAGGTAATGGCGAGTTGGTTGAATTGTAAATGGTCCAGTTGGTGCCATCAAACTTTCCGATGCCCCCATCGTACACGGCTACCCATTTGTTATTATAACTATCGAAATCCACTGCTGAAACCGAAGTGTTGACAGGAAATCCCGCAGTTGTGAGTAAGTGATTGCTGATGGTAGTGCCATTTATTTCCAGCAGGCCACCGTAATGGCAAGCCCATAATTTCCCCGTGCGGTCTTTTTTGATCTGCAGGATCCATCGCCCGGTTAGGGGAGAATTAGTAGGATTATAAAAAGTCCAGTTCGTTCCGTCATACATGTACAATCCATCATCCGCGTCCGTCCCGCCGTCGGTCCCCACCCAAACCCGGTTGGCATTATCTACCTGTACCGAATATAAAATGTCCAGTAACTGACCCGTTACATTGAAACTCGTCCAGGTACCGGTTGCAGTATCGTATTTATTTAACTTGTTCCAGGTGGCCATCCAAAGGTTGCCCGCTGTATCAAAGCAGGATTGCCGCACATCGTCATCTGTAATTGGA
Source organism: Ferruginibacter sp. (assembly GCA_039921685.1). GTDB lineage: Bacteria > Bacteroidota > Bacteroidia > Chitinophagales > Chitinophagaceae > Ferruginibacter. Next base: position 9,667 of record JBDSBG010000145.1, on the reverse strand, counting down.
CTGTTACTCATATCGAAGCGGTTCCACTGCCCATTACCGAAACGGTGAATGCCCGAGTCGTAAGAACCGACCCATTTTACATCGTTGCTGTCGACGTAGATATAACGGTTCGCAGCCTCGAATAGATTCGATGGAAAGGTATACCAGGTATTTGTTTGCGCAATGATATGCTGACCTGCACATACTAATACGAGTAAAAGCAGGTAAAGATTTTTTTTCACGGAATGATCAGTTAAATATGATGATGAATGTGGAGGACAAAAATACAATTAAAGGGCGAATAGGGCTGGGCATTGGGGAAGTTTTTGGGGTAGGTGATGCGGGATGCGGGATGCGGATGGTGGATGCGGGATGTGGATGCGGGATGCGGGATGCGGGATGGGGGATGGGGGATGCTGGATGCTGGATGCTGGATACTGGATACGGGTGGTGGATGCTGGATGCGGGTGGTGGATGCTGGATGCGGGATGCTGGATGCGGGTGCTGGATGCTTGATATGGTGCTTAGCGTTCTTTGCGCTCCTTTGCCGCTTTGCGTGAGACTGCGTGAGACTGAGAAACCTCAAAGGTATATCATAGTATTTTATATATTTACAATCTCGCCTCTATAACTGAGTTTCTACGGTCACATGTTGTCTTGTTGAAATAACAAGCAACAGCAAACCCAGCCAACTCGTAACGCCACATATCACCAAAACAAAACAACTTACGTTATGAGATTTTTTTCATGTACCCGCATTTGTATTTTTATTGTGACAGCCCTGTTATTTTCAGCCCCTGCTGTTATAGCACAACAAAGAACAGACACACTTTCGTGGCCAGGGAATGCTGCTATTAACAAGCGACTAACCGAATCGCAGCCCACCAGTATAAGCATCGATATTTTCAGTCGCGGTGCGGTTACGTATGACGAGTTGGTTCAACGTGCTAACACACACCCATACATGCCGGGCGAAATAATTGTCGCCATAGAATACAACCTTGCAAAAAATAATGTTCGTGCAGCGCTGGCTGAAATCAACTGGCAAACCGTTTTTACTGCAACTACGATTGTTCCCCATACTCTTATGATAAAGCAAAAAACTGCTTTGCATTCTGTTGCACTTGTTCACCTGAAGTTGCAACCATCAACAGATGTTTTTGCCGCAATGAGGATTGTAAATGCGATGCCTGCTGTTATCTGGAGCTCACCGAATTTCTACTATCCCGGCGATCCGCGTGATATTGTTCCTAATGATCCCAGCTATGGTTCACAGTACCACCATGCGCTGATGGGTGATAATCTTGCCTGGAACACGACATTGGGCAGCCCATCGATTACCATTGGCATCACTGATGATGGTGTAGATCTTGTTCATCCGGGTCTTGCGCCGAACATCTGGACAAACCCGGGCGAAATTGCAGGGAATGGCATTGATGACGATGGCAACGGATACGTCGATGATGTAAATGGATGGGACTGGGCTAATGGAAATAACAACCCGGCTCCTGATGGCGGAAGCCATGGCACACATGTTACCGGTATTGCCGCAGCAAGAACAAATAATGGGATTGGCGTTGCAGGTGTTTGCGGGCAATGCAAGATCGTACCACTTCAATTTTATGGTGGCGTAAACAACTGGACGGCCGCCATCATAAATGAAACATACAGCTATGCCGCAGATAATGGGGTGAAAATATTAAGTACAAGTTATAACATAGATGGTTTTGTGGGCGACCCGGTATTCGCTGCAGGGCTTGATTATATGTATGATGAAGGTGTGTTGCATTTTAATTCTGCCGGTAACGGCAACGCATTGAACCCACCCCGCCAGGTATTCACTCATGTATTATTGGTTGCAAGCACGGATAATACAGATACAAGGAGCAGTTTCAGCAACTATGGTACCGGGGTCGATATTGCAGCACCAGGAAGCGATATACTTTCTACCCTGCCTTCCAATACATACGGCCTCAACTCCGGCACCAGCATGGCAACACCAAATGCTTCCGGGGCGGCAGGACTTATCTGGTCTGCATTTCCCACCTGGACACGCGAGCAGGTGGCTGCAGCATTACTGGCAAATGCGGATAATATAGATGCTATCAACCCGGCTTATGCAGGTCTGTTAGGTACCGGGCGGGTGAATACTTTTAAAGCAATCAATAATCCCATTCCGCCACCACGGGTAAAATCCATCACGGGCCTTCCCGCCGAGGGAGGAAGCATCTCATCAGGTGCAATCGGAAATATAACAGTACAATTCAATCAACTGCTGGATCCTGCATCCGCAAACACAATTGCCAATTTTCGTTTAGTCTCTGCCGGTAGTAATGGCGTATTTGGTGATCCCGATGATGTAAATATTCCCTTAACAGCTTTAGATGTATATCGTGTAGGAACTAACCTGCAAAATTTTCAAATCAATAATACAGCCTTGCCTTGTGGCACTTATCGTTTTATCCTTACCTCGGGAGGATTGAAAAATCCTTTCAATACTTCACTCGATGGAAATGCCGACGGATCTGGCGGTGATAACTATGTAAGAAACTTTAGCATCAGTTCTGCTTATTATGCCGACAATGATGGCGATGGTTATGGCAGTGGGCCCGCGATAAATGTTTGCCCCCCAGGGCCAGGATTCGTATTGCTCAATGGCGACTGTAATGATGCCAACAATGCAATACATCCCGGAGCAACAGAAATTTGTAATAATGTTGACGATGATTGTGATGGCGTGATTGATATTGTAGGGTTTCCATTGAGCACTCCACAAACATTTAGCAGTACGGCACTGATGACTGTTCCTGCTTTAGGCACAGGTGATCCTACCGGTGCTCCTGCCGGCCCTTACCCTTCCAGCATTTCCGTAACAGGTTTTACAACGCCGCCGGGTAAGATACTAGTGAAACTGAATCAATTCAGTCATACTTACCCGAATGATGTTGACATACTTTTAGTGGGGCCAGGTGGACAAAAGTTTATGCTAATGTCGGATGCAGGCGAAGGCAATGATGTCACGAATGCGAACATAACATTTGATGATGATGCAGCTATATTGCTACCTGCAACAATTGTGAGCGGCACATTTAAACCCACAAATCTTGGAACCGGGGATGTGTTTCCAGCCCCTGCACCCGCGGCTCCCTATCAAAGTCCGGGAACAGCTGGTACGGCTACCCTGCTGTCTACGTTCACCGGAAATCCTAATGGCGTATGGGAACTCTATGTTGTTGATGATGTAAATACAGATGCAGGAACTATCGCTGGCTGGGAACTTACACTTTATCCACTTACCAATGTGTGTGGAGTTGTTCCTCTTAATTTGCTTTCCTTTAAAGCGGTTGAAGAAAACGGCGTAACTGCAAAGCTGGAGTGGAAAACTTCCGGTGAATACAACACAGATTCGTTTGAACTTTTGGAAAGTACTGATGGAATTTCTTTCAAAACCATTGCCGGTATACCAGCGGTAGGTTTGGGAGATAACACCTACAATCAAAAAGTGAACCTGCCTTCTGCTGTTAATTATTACAAGTTAAAAATGATTGATAAGGACAATCATTTTACCTGGTCCGGCGTGGTTGTAATAAAAAGAAAAGCGGGTATCCTGCATATTACCGATAACCCTGTAAAGGATTACCTGACAGTAGTGTCATACGACCGCCAGCCACTTTCAATGTATAACAGTAACGGCCAGTTGCTTTTGACGTTTACGACCAAAGCTACTTTGGAAAAAATAGATCTGCGCAGGTATGCAGCGGGTGTTTACTATTTAAAAGGTAAGGGGATGATGTTGAAGTTTGTAATTGCGAAGTAATACGAGACCTAACAGGTTTGGAAGACCTAACAGGTTTTGAAAACCTGTTAGGTCTGGCCTCTTAACAATCTTGTTGGTTTATCCGGCAACAAACTATTGTAGGCAGAATAAGGATAAGCTGCTACAGGTTTTGAAGACCTAACAGGTTTGAAGACCTAACGGGTTTTGAAAACCTGTTAGGTCTGGCCTCTTAACAATCTTGTTGGTTTATCCGGCAACAAACTATTATATGCAGAATAAGGATAAGCTGCTACATCTGTTGAAGACCTAACAGGTTTGAAGACCTAACAGGTTTTGAAAACCTGTTAGGTCTGGTCTCTTAACAATCTTGTTGGTTTATCCGGCAACAAACTATGATATGCAGAACAAGGATAAGCTGCTACATGTTTTGAAGACCTAACAGGTTTTGAAAACCTGTTAGGTCTGGCGACCTGGTTTCAATCATCATCTTCATTCTCTAGTATAAACTTTAAATCAATTATATCCTGCTGATATGATTCAATATAGTTCACAAAGGATTCTTTGCCATTGAACCAACTAAAAACTTCATCTCTTAAAAATCTTGTTGGTTTATCCGACAACAAACTATTATATGCAGAATAAGGATAAGCTGATACATCTTCAGAGTAGCCATGTTTTATCGAATTGGTTAAAATATATCCAACAATTTTAGTAAAGTATACATCACTTGTAATTTCTTTTCTTCGAAACCTTTCCTGGAACAGGCTTCCTGTTCGGTGATATTTTTTGTTGATAGCTTTTGCGTATGCGTTAAAAAGGTTTGAAAATGCCTGGGAAGCAGAATCGTTTTGCAAATCATTATTTATCTTTTCAACCCGGATAAAAAAATGGAAGTGATCCGGAAGCAGGTTGTAACAAAGTGTTTTTGCAATGGGCTCTATGTATTTTATCCAGCGGGATAAAAAATAATCATAATTCTGTGGCTCTTTAAAAATAGTTTCTTTGTTATTGCCACGGTTGTATATATGGTAATATTTGCCGGGTTCCAGTTTTTGAAATGTATCCTGTTTCATAAACCGAAATTAAAAACGAAAGTGAATTTTTAATTGTTGTTTACATCATGATTAGTGGGTTTTTTCCTCAGACCTAACAGGTTTTAAAAACCTGTTAGGTCTTTTTTAAAACCTGTTAGGTCTTTTTGAAAACCTGTTAGATCTTAGATACTAAAAATCCCCACCGGGAAACCCGGCAGGGATCATTACCAATAAAATCATCAATTACAAGACAGCCTTACGGTCATTGATACCCGCAATAAAAGCATCGGTTTCTTCAATGTCCTTGTCAATACAACCGATATCAACTTCGGTATCAAGGAGCGAGATTACACCATTGCTTTCTTTACGTTGGTTTAAGGTAAACTTCTTGAACACAAGTGTTGTCTGCCTGCTGACCTGGCTTTTCTTATAATCCCCTTCAGGAAGGGTTGGGATCACTGCTTCCAGGATAGCAAGCTCTGCATTTACTGATTGTAACCCTGTTTCTATTCCAACAGCATTGCCTGTTGAAACTTCCTTTTTGTGCAGCAAGGTCACTTTTTTGTACTCAAGTGCTGACTTGCTTCTGTTTGCTATTGCGATCATTGCGTCGCAATCTTCTTTTGAAGTCAAAAGAGTAAAACTGTAGTTCATAATCGTATGTTTTAATTTATGCAAGCAATATCGCTTGTTGCATATGAGATTATGTATGGAGAGAAAAGTAATAAGAGAAAATTTGCTTTAACAAATTTTTAAATGTGGAGTAGTGCTTACGGAGATGGGTAGTTGATTTCGTCGGTGTGAAAGGGAATTCTATCGGGTGAATGAAAGGAACTATAATTAAAAAAAATTGGGTACAAATGCTGGTTACCCGTTAGGTTGAGTTTTCAACTCAGTATTTTAACCATTGGAAAAACTTAATTATTGGAGTAAACTACGAATAAATAGATAGCACATAACCCTACGGATAACCGGAAAGTATGTAACCCTATTGACAACAATGCCCACTCATACCTGTTGATTTTCATTTTCAGCGGTCATTTTTCACGTTTCGGGAATAATCCAGGAATACCGACTGAGGGAGATTATATGCTGTTTTTACTAATAGAACAAATAATATATGTCAGAATAATGGTTAGTGAAACCCATACATTTTTCGCAATAAAATAATTTTACCTATACATCTCCTTTACTACTTTACATGAATTCTGATTATTGTCAATCTAAAGATCATTTATTATGAAAACTATTCTTAAGCGTAAAGCCCGTTTCGCATTTATTTTGTTTGGATTTATTTTATTTTTTTTAGAATCATGCAACAAGGAAAAAACAGCAGACAATCCTGTTACCAATAAGCAACAGGTAGCTGCTAACGGAGCTTCGTTTCAAAGAAACAATACTAAGTCAACTTTATCCCCGGAAAAAATACTTGACTGGCTTAACAAGCAAACTAAATCCGAAGCATCCAACAGAAATAAATTTATTTCCGACATTCAAAAATATTTAGATTTTACAAAACTAGCTTCACAGGAATGGGGAGACGAAGAATTTATGGTTAGCGTCCCAATAACAAGCCACGTAAGCAGGCATTGTGATGGAGATCGTTCTACATCATATTTAGTTCTTTTTGAAGATTCAAAAGGAGGTATACGAAACGGGGAGTTGGCGATAGCGACAAAAGACAGCGGCGCCATTGAAGGAAATCAAACGATCTTAAAGGATCTCTACTTAAAAAATGATATAGGCTTTTATGGCACCCTGAAACTGGTAACATTCCAGGATTATAAATTCCTGGAGCAAAAATTTGAAGGGAATTTAAAATATTCAGAATCCGCGTATGGCAGGCATAATTTTACAGGCGAGCCTTGTATTCATTGGTATATTCTTCATGTAGAGTATTATGTTGGAACGGGCGAAATTATAGATTGGTATACGATCGACCTGGGTTGTACAGCTTGTCCGCCCAATGCATTTTGTGGCCAGTTTAATGATTATTTTGATGAATCTGGTGGGGGCGGTGGCCCGTCACAAGCCAATACACAAACTGTGAACATGTTTGGTGAACATGCGCCTCCTGGGTATAATGATTATGATGTAAGCGCAACTTATACAATCCAGGGAGTTCGTAATAACCCGAGGAGCACCAGTACGTTTACAGCTGTAACATTAAATCCAAATTCAACTTCTACTACATATACAGCAGGTACGGGCACTTATTATTGGTTTAATCTTAGCCTGTTATCCAATAATGAAGTTATTAATAACCTCCTTGGTACTGCTACATGTACCATGGACTGTTCATTAACGTATTTCAATCAGGGTAATACCGTTAAGGTAAAATCAGGGTATCATATCTTTACTGCCGATATAATATGAAAATTAAACAGCAGCAAATTTTGTTGATCACCTGGTTTTGCGTAGTATGTGTTTTAGCATGTTCCAGTTCCAGGAAGCTGCCCGCTGATATTGCTGAAGGAAGGATCAATTATCATTACATTAGTAATTACGTTGACAGCTTTAATGACGTAAAGGATTATAATTATTCAATCTGGTACCAGGATAGCTGCATTGTTCTCCAGTATGTACATGTATTATACGAGTTAGATGCGACCATGCCTGAAAGGCCGGCTGCCAGCATGCATACCCTTAAATATGTTTACCTCGATTTAAAAAATCTGAGCTGCCAGGATTACCATGCATTTGATACATCATCTGTTCCTTATAAAAATTATAAATTAAAACCCGGGGAAATTCTACAATGGAATTTTTATAATGTTGATAATATACCTACTTACAATGACAAGCCGCTCATTAGTGTGGATACAGTATTTCATAATAAAAGATATAAAAAGTTTGTATTTCAATTACCCTTTACAGAAGATGTAAAACGGGTTGTCTATATGACAGACCAATATTCGCAAAATTTGTTTCACATTAGTCTTATGCTCGACAGGAAATATGCTCCGTATAGAGTGATACGTACAGAAGATTTTGTAAATGGTAAACATGAAGCAACCTTGTATTATGAAGAACTTAGTAATAAGTTAACTGGTTTCGAAAGATCTGTGTTTACAAAATGGAAATACAATGCTCAACATACAGCCCTGCCTGTGGTGAGTTTTGATGAAGCTCAAAAAATTCAATAGTTGTTTTTCTCCCCAGGTAATTTCGGGTTTTTAATTCAGTATTTAATTATTGGAAAACTTTAGTATTGAGTCCTGAGTTATAAACCCTTACTGTCCGGGTAAATGCATCAAATCCTTATCAGGCCTGCATGACCTCACCCCAACCTCTCTCCAAAGGAGGGGGGCTAAAACCCGCTACTGAAGTAGCTTCATTGAAACAATAAGAATTTCGCCGGACATTAGTTGTTATAAACTAAAGACAGCACGTAAACTACAGATAGCCCGTATACTTTAATGCAGTGAAATTAATTGCCGGTAATATTTAAATTAAGACCTGTATTTACATTCAGTGTACCCGGAGCCGTTATATTAACAGAATAAGCGAAAGCATTTATATTTACAATAACATTATTTGTGATCGTAACCTGGGTGAATGCATCAGGAATTTTTCCATTGCTCCATGTTGCAGGATCATCCCAGTTTCCATTGTGAACAGATGTTACCGGCATCGTTATTTTTCTGACGCAATTATTATAATACTCACAAACATACATGTCGCCATATTTATCAAGCCAAAGAGAATTGGGATAATTCATATTTGCATTTACAGCTAAGCTGCTATCTCCTGAATAACCTGCTATATTGTTTACTCCTGCAATAGAAGACAGAACGCCCGATGCAACGGTTAGTTTCCTGATCGAATTATCATCGGCAAAAATGATATCGCCCTGCTTATCTATTGCAATGGCCGAAGGCCCGTTAAGCATAGCATTAATGGCAAGGGTTCCGTCCGGACTATGCCCGGGAGTGCCCGTACCGGCAATCCTGTCAATGATCCCTGTTTGTTTTGTTACCTTACGCATTCTATAACTATCATACAGGTATACGTTGGCAGCAGGATCAACCGCAACTGCACCCATGATTGAAAGATAAGCGTTCACAGCTGGGCCACCATCGCCCAGGTAAGCGCCCGATCCTCCCAGCCCTGCAATGGTATGTATATATCCATCTGACTTTGTTATTTTTCGAATGCGGTGATTGAAATAATCAGAAATATAAAGATTACCAGATGTATCAAAAGCCAGGTAATCGGGTTTCAATGATGCATTAATAGCGGGGGCTTCATCTCCCAGGTCGGTACCAAGGCCTGCAATCGTTGTAATGTGGCCGGTTGAAACTGTAATTTTCCTTATGCGGTCATTCTGCACTTCGGCAATGTATATATTACCTGAATCATCAAGGCTGGCAGACCTTACCAAGCCGATACCTGCATTAACAGCAGGTATATCTTCACCCGTCATTAAGTTTGTACCATTACCGGTAAGGGTGCTGATAAGCCCTGTTGCTTTTGAAACTTTGCGAATACGATAGTTGTCTCCATCTGCAATGTACATATTGCCTGCAGTATCCAATTCAATCGAGTTTGGATGATACAAAGATGTTTGATTAGCAGGCATACCATCACCCAGGAAACCACTCGTACCATTTCCCGCAACAGTATTCATTAAAGTGTCAATTATTGCAAACTTCCTGATGCGCTGGTTGAAATTGTCGGCGAGGTAGAGATTATTATAACGGTCGATATTAATTCCGTACGGCCAAAAGGCAGCTTGCAAGCCTGGAATTCCTTCACCATTATAAGCATTGAAATTGCCGCCGGCAATAGTAGTGATGATTTGGGTAGTAATATTGATCATCCTGATCTTAAAGCCTACTGAAAAATAAATATTGCCCAATGTATCCAATGCCAG
>JBDSBG010000144.1:0-21406 GCA_039921685.1 Ferruginibacter sp. | reverse complement strand
ACATACTATTGTACTTTCCATCCACCGGGAATTTTCTTGACCCAATCGACATTACTAACAGGTATCCATTTGTAAATCCTCATTATGCAGGCACAAAAGGTTTGTTCTTAAAGTCAACTTCGCTGGGCGATTTTAAAACTGCGATTGCGACTTTTGATACAATTCCCCTGCAACCTTATGAAAAGAATTCAACCAATATTTATGTTGCTGTAAAATTCAACAAAGACATGGATTCTTTGCAGATGCATTACAAAGAAGATTGGTCAGGCTACAGTGCAGCCGCCTACAGGCCTGCATATAATTTTTTACCAAAAGATAAACAGGATGAACTTAGCAATGAAATTCTTAAAGGTGCGGGTTATACTGACAATATCACTAACACTAAAGTAGAAAACGTTGCTATGACAGATGGGTTTAAAAATTTGCCCCTTACACTGTCTGCAGATATGGTGACAGCAGGCCTTACAGAAAATGCTGGAAAAAAAATAATTGTAAAAATTGGTGAAATGATCGGACAGCAAGTACAATTGTACCAGGAAAAGAAACGCCAGTTGCCTGTACTTATGGACTATCCGCATTCAGAGGACCGCGAGATCAAATTTACTATACCTGAAGGTTATACTATCACCAACCTGTACGAAATCAACATGGAGGTTACAGACAAAGAACAATCAATGGGTTTTATTTCTTCGTATAAATTGAATGGCTCGTTGCTTACAATTACCATTCATGAATTTTATAAATCCATAGCATACCCGGTAAGCCGCTTTGAAGAATTCAGGAAAGTGATCAATGCTTCTGCTGACTTTAATAAAGTGGTGTTGGTGGTTGAGAAAAATTAAACTGGACAAGATAATTTTTTCAAAAAAGAAGCCCTTGCCTGGCAGGGGTTTCTTTTTTAAGTAAAGTGGCTAATAAGTGAATGAATACAGGAGATCCCTATTCAAAAGCAGCAGGATCACCTGACGCTTTTGGCATGTTGTAAAACTCATCAAACAATAACGAATTGGAAAATACAGGTGCTGATATTAAAAATCATAAAACATACATGATACATCTTCAAATCATCTATTATCTTTGCGCCCATGGCAAAAGAAGCAAACAATCCTGCCCCGCCGGCAGGCAGGTTCCAGGAACTGATCTCCCATTGTAAAGAATACGGTTATATATTTCAATCATCAGAATTGTATGATGGGCTCAGTGCTGTTTATGATTACGGGCAAATGGGTTCACAATTGAAAAAGAACCTGCGTGACGAATGGTGGAAGAGTATGACCCAGCTCAATGAAAATATAGTTGGTATTGATGCAGCCATTTTCATGCACCCAACAGTTTGGAAAGCGAGCGGCCACGTAGATAATTTCAGTGACCCAATGATCGACAATAAAGACAGCAACAAAAGATACCGCGTTGACCATTTGATAGAAGCGCATGTTGAAACAATGGACAAGGCGGCTGGGGAAGCGTTGATTGCAGAAATGGACGGCTTGCTTGCAAAAGATGATTATGCCGGTTTAAAAAAACTGATCGAAGACAATAAAATAAAATGTGCAATCAGTAAAACAAGTAACTGGACCGATGTACGACAGTTCAATTTGATGTTCAAAACAGAATTTGGTGCAGTAGCTTCAGATAACCCGGATGAGAATATTGTTTACCTGCGCCCCGAAACTGCACAAGGTATTTTTGTAAACTTTTTAAATGTGCAAAAAACCGGCAGGATGAAAATCCCTTTTGGCATTGCACAAACTGGCAAGGCCTTCAGGAACGAAATTGTTGCCAGGCAATTCATCTTCCGTATGCGTGAGTTTGAACAAATGGAAATGCAATTCTTCGTGCGGCCTGGTACTCAAAAGGAATGGTATGATTACTGGAAAGATTCAAGAAAAAAATGGCTCGAAAGCATTGGGATTCCTGCAGAGAAATTGCGTTTTCACGATCACGTTAAGCTTGCGCATTATGCAGACATGGCGCTTGATATAGAATTTGAATTTCCTTTCGGCTGGAAAGAACTGGAAGGTATTCACAGCCGCACTGATTTTGACCTTACTCAACATGCAACATATAGCAAAAAGAAAATACAGTATTTCGATAATGATCTCAAAGAAGACGGAAAACCATACGGAAACTACACACCATATGTTGTTGAAACTTCCGTTGGCCTTGATAGGCTGTTCCTTACCGTTATAAGCCTTGCTTATGCAAATGAAACATGGACCAAAGAAGATGGTACGGAAGATAGTCGTGTTGTTTTAAGAATTCCGGCTAAGATCGCTCCTACCAAACTTGCCATTCTACCTTTACTAAAAAAAGATGGCTTGCCTGAAATTGCCAAAGAACTGATGAATGATTGCAAGAATAGTTTTATGTGCTTTTATGAGGAGAAAGATGCCATTGGAAAACGTTATCGCCGTATGGATGCAATTGGTACACCATTTTGTGTAACGATTGATCACCAGACAAAAGAAGACAATACTGTTACAATTCGTTATAGGGATGATATGAGGCAGGAAAGGATTGCTTTGGCGGATGTGAAGAAGTTGGTGATGGAGAAAATAAGTTAAGAGTTATGAGGGTTGAGTTATGAGTTATGAGTTGCAGCACATGCAGAATTTTTGGCAAGCGTGAATAAATAATTATAATTTAGAGGAACTATGAAATGGTTCCTCTTTTTTATTTTAATAGTTCTGTGTTCTTGTAATGAAAGCAAAAGAAAATGGCCTGAATATGACAGAGATACTGCTTCCTGGAAAGAGCCGGATAAACATACAATTATTGATACTGCTCATATTTCCGAAACAGATAGTGACTCTTCGCTTGTACATGATGGAATTCCATGGTCGAGTGAAAATAACCCTGGATATTATAGAGGCCCCTCCGCTGAAAAAATAAAATATCCATTAGAAATTGACAAGGACACAATCAGCATGCTGGGTACATTTCTTTTTAAAAACCTGTCTACAGAAGACATTGTTTTTCTGAATAAAGAAACTTTATCACAAACAGGTTTTATAGATACAACCATGAAAATTCGGATCGACACTTTAAAGAACAAAAATGTCACGATCATTTCCATATATAATTTTGGAGAAAAAATGAGTCAAAGAATTTACATCAATGGAAGTCTTGTGAGAGATTATAAGTATACTGATGTCGACGCATTATGGGAAGATATATTTGCGATGAATGGAGCATCATTCCGTCAATTTTCATTTCATGGAAAAGAATATTATTTTTTGAATGCAGGGATTGCTGATTGTGGTGCTTCAAGTTGTGCTGCTTATTACCAGCTGCTTTATGATGTACAAAATAAAAAGCTCAATAGCTTTTGCTTTTTCAGGGTTGATGATCATTATTTCTTTGGAGATATAAATGCAGATAACAAACTTGATTTTTTACAAATAAATAATAGTGGTTTTGGCGGTGGTCCCGATGGTCTAAATTCTTTTGGGATGAATATATATACCTGTGACCCGAAGGGGAAATTCAAAATACTTAAAGACAATAAAGGGAAAGATTATTACATTAGAGGAAACTCAGGTTCAGACTGGTATGTAAGTGACATGTACATTGATGAATATTATTGGCCGGTAAAAATTAAAAAATAAAATTTTACTGTTGAAAAGAATTGTCAGCCTGAAGCTTATAGTGAGTTCATGTTAATCTCATAAAAGTTATATTTAGCCTTAAATAATAGTCAATGCATGCTTATTTTAATCGAATGAAAAAAAATATCCTTACAATTATTATCCTTTTTAATACTGTAAACATTTTTGCACAAGAATATACCCCTTCCTACCCGCAAGTGCTGCGCCAGTTTTTTTATACATATTCCGCAGACGAAAATCCAATTGACAGCTATTTAAATTTCGCTAAAAGAAAAGATGGCTGGTATGTACAAAAAATAGATCAGTTAAATAAAAACGCGGTATTAAGTGAAGCTCCATTCTGGACATTAAAGGATAAGGTATTTGAAAACCTGGATACGATGTTTGAAGTTGGATACTATGAAAAAACTGCTGAAGAAAACATCAGCCTTTATTTATCAGGCAATGTTATTTATCAATGGAAAGAATATGAGAGATGCAGGTATGCAGGATACATTGGCTGGGAGGAGGATATGATCCACGATTTTGGAAACATGCAATCATTGCCAGATACCTTACTGGAAGGACTGGCCCGTGCATATTCCTCTAAGGCGAGTTCCTATTTATGGTTTCCGGCTGAAAAAGGCCCCGGCAATTCAGACAGCCTGCAACGTCAGCTCGGTCTCGTTGAGCTTCCTTCTAAAGAAAGAATAAATAGAGTTCTTGAACTAATTGCAAAATCAGTTGAAACTTTTGATAAGTTATTGATACAAAACCCTGCTTACAATACAACGGTTGGAAATATCTATGTAAAAAAGTTTAATGAATATATGCATGGCTACAATCTTATGATCATGGCCATGCAGGATGAAAAAGCCAGGAAACTTTTATTAAAAGCAGAACTTACAGAACCATACATTGCACAGGCCAAAAATTATTTGAATTCCTGTGATAAAAACGCCATCCTGTTTACCTATGGCGACAATGACACTTATCAACTATGGTATGTACAGGAAAAAGAAAATTACAGGAAGGATGTTACAGTTATCAATAATTCTTTACTTGGTTTACCCATCTATATAGATATGCTGAAGAAAAGAAAGCTGGTAAATTTTTCTATACCTCTTTCTTACTATTCAATGCCGGGAAACAGCTTATCTTCTTACAAACCATTTAAAGACAGCAGCAGGAACAAAGAAATTGATGTAAGCATTTTCCTGAAAAATGTTTTTTCAAAAAAACAAAGTAGTGAAAGCTTTGGCTTCAACGGCGATGTCCAATTGAACAGTGTTTATGAAAACGATAAAGTAAGATTACCACTAAACAATAATGCGTTTAATAAGTTATCGGCTATAAAAACAAATGCAAACAAGATCAGTTTTGCATTAACAAAATATACTTATATCAGCGACCTGGTAATATTTGATATTGCAAACGAAAATATCAATACAAGGCCTATCTGTTTTACTACAGCTTATCCCGGCCATTTTGATGATGACCTCATTCAACAGGGAATTGTTTATAGGCTTTTCCCCATGGAAAAGACAGACAAACAAATGATAACTAAGAAAACGATCAGGGCGCTCGAAAAATTTGCAGATAGTATTTATGAACCTGTTACCACGTTTACTATGAATGGACAAAAAAATATTTCATACGATGGCAACAATGCTTTTTTCTTCCTGAATTCAGCTATAGCAGATTATTACTGCGACAATAATAATATTCCAGCGGCTGCGGCCCAACTGAAAAAAGCAGAAGTTATATTGACAGGAGTAACAATAGACAATATGCCGCCAGCTACAGCTTTACTGAATTCTTATTTTAAAATTGACATAGGAAAGGTAAAACATTACACAGAAATTTACTCACAATACCTGTATGATAAATATGCTCATCCGACTTCCCTCAATGGTTATTTATCTAAAGATAAATGCACTGAAAGCATACACAGGTATTATGATTTTATGAAATCGAAGGGAATTGAAAGTGATGTTATAGAAACGCTATTGAATGAGTTGGAGAAAAACTAATTTGGTTTGTTCTGCTTAACCAGCTTTCTCCCCAAAATACGGAATCTCATCATGGCTCACCGTTTCCTTCTGCTGCCAGTAAGCTAACGTTACTGTATGGCCGCCAGGCGCTTTGAGCAATCTTCCAAAAATAGCATTGATTGGATTGAAAGTATAATCTGTTACACCTACGGTAAATGTTTTTGGTGCTTCAATTACAGGTGGTGGCGGAGGTGGTGGCGGAGGTGGTGGTGGCGCTGTCTCTCCTTCGGCAACGGGCTTTGGCGCAGGTGGAGCAGCGGCTTTTGGAGCAGGAGTTGGCACGGCAACCACGGTAAACTTATTGAACTCCAATATTTTTTTCAGGAAACTGACACGTTCGGGCTGAACATTTTTTTCTACAATGCCGCATTTCACTCCATCGAGTTCTTCAAATTCATGATTTTTATTTATTGCCATCTCGGATTATTTTGAATGTTGAATCTTAAATGCTAATGAGATCCAAAAACAACCATTTAAAATTCAACATTAAGCATTTAAAATAAATTTTGAATATAATCATATATCCAACTCATCAATCCAACCAACAGCACACCTGATCCACAAATGATAAGTCCTAGTTTAGTAGCAGGATGAATATTTATTTTTTCAACAGGCAGATCATTCTTATCCATGAAAACCGCTCGTACAACAATAAGATAATAGTACAACGATACCATCATATTCAACGCAACAAAAGTAATAAAGCCATAATTTGCTTTCGCAGCACCGGCTGTTATTAAAAATAGTTTACCAAAGAACCCGGCTGTTGGCGGTATTCCTGCCAGTGAGAATAAAGCAAGCGCTAATATCCAGCTTAAAAAAGGATTTGTCTTATATAAGCCCTTATAATCGTCAATTTTTTCCTTTCCAGACTGTGAAGAAATTACCGCGGCCACACCGAATGCAGCGAGGTTAGAGAACACATAGATCAATATGAAGTACACTACAGCACTTATTCCCTGTGATGAATTGCTGCTGATCCCCACTAAAATAAATCCAACCTGGGCAATGGATGAAAAGGCGAGGAATCTTTTTATATTTTGTTGGCGCAATGCAAACAAGTTGCCTATTACCATTGTAGCAACAGATAATAAGATGAGCATATTATACCATACCCCATGCATCGGCTGAAATACTTTGTACAATGCTGTAATAAAAATAAAAGCAATTGAACCTTTCGAAACTACAGATAAAAATGCTGTTGCTGCCATTGGCGCTCCTTCATATACATCTGCTGTCCATAAGTGAAACGGAACTATTGATAATTTAAATGCAAAACCTGTGAATAGAAAAACGAGCACCAGGATTTGTAATGGGCTTCCATCAAGCATTGCGGGAATTTCAGCAAAGCTAATTGTGCCTGTTGCTCCATACATCAGTGAAATACCAAATAATAAAATTCCGGAAGAAAATGCTGAGGATAAGATCATCTTCATAGCCCCTTCTGAAGATATCTTTTTCTCAAGGTCAAAATTTACCATCGCTGCCACAGGGATCGTTGCCAATTCCAGGGCTAAATAGAACATCAGCAGGTTGCCACTCGAGATCATAAGGAACATTCCCAACAATGCAGACAACATCAATATAAAAAACTCTGGCATGTGCTCGTGCCTTCTAAACCACCCTGCGAACAATAATGAAATAAGGTATACCCCAAGGTTCAAAATACTTTTTTGAAACGCTATCAATGGATTGGTATAAAACATATCGCCATTCAAATGACCTTCCTGGTTGAAGAAAAATCCAGCAATCAAATTAATTAGTAGTAAAATCTGGACCATGGTCAACAGCCCATCATTCCTCACTCCTTTGCCTATTTTGATAAACAAAAGGTAAAAGATGATGATCGTGATCAACAACTCCGATTTCAGTAATGTAAAAAAATTATCCATTCAATCACTTTATTTTACAATCGATATTTTATGCATAATAATTTCAGTCGCCGGTTTTATAAGCTCATTCAGCCACGTGGGCGCAATACCGATCGCTAAAATACCAATGAGCAAAATAACAGCCGCGGCTTTTTCATTCCATTTCGCATCACCCAAATTTTTGAATTCATCTTTGATCGGCCCCATGGCAGTCTGCCCAATTGCACGCAATATATAAACTGCTGTTACCACAATTGACATACATGCGATGATCGTTGCAATACGATGAAACATATCCGGATGCTCCCAGGAACCCATGAATATAGTCATCTCTGCTACGAAGCCACTTAAACCGGGTAAGCCTAACGAACACAACCCAACAATAAATAATACGGTGGTAATAAATGGCATTACTTTCAAAAGTCCACCCATTTCTTTCACCTGCCTGGTATGTGTGCGTTCGTAGATCATTCCGATAACGGCGAAGAATAGTGCCGTCATCAAACCATGAGAGACCATTTGCATCACCGCACCTGTCATGGCGGTTTTGGTCAACATACCAATACCAAGTAATACGAATCCGCAATGACTAACCGATGAATAAGCATTGATGTATTTAAGATCCTTCTGCATCATCGTAGTGAATGCCCCATATAAAATAGCAATGGAAGAAAGTATAATGATGATGGTGGAATATTCCAGAGCAGCATCGGGCATGATATAAGTTGCAACACGCAAACAGCCATAGCCACCAAGTTTCATTGATATGCCTGCAAGGAACATCGAACCAGCAGTTGGTGCAGAGGAGTGACCGTCGGGAACCCATGTGTGAAAGGGAAAGATGGCAGTGAATACACCAAACCCTACAAATAATAATGGAAAACAAATTCTTTGAACATCAATTGGGATATGAACCTGTGATAATTTAATTAAATCGAAACTGTGTTCGGGTGTTGTAAAATAAAGTCCAAGTAAACCAACTAACACCAGCGCAGAGCCGCCCATCAGCATTAATGCAAGTTTGTTGGCGCTGTATTCTTTTTTTCCACTTCCCCATATACCGATCAGTAAGTATTTTGGTATCACCGCAATTTCAAGGAAGAAAAAAAGTATAAAGAGATCAAGAGAGATAAAAAAACCATAAGCACCAAGGCTAAGTAAAACAAGGAGGAAATAAAACTCCTTTGTCATCTTTTCAACATTCCAGGAAACGAGCACACCCGCTATTACTACAAATGCTGTTAATAAGATCATAGCAACTGAAATCCCATCAACACCTAAATGAAAACTAATATGCCAGGAAGGGAACCATTCATATTGTTTCTCAAAATACACCTGGTTGCCTTTGCTAAGAGCTGCTTCGGCAGTATAAACAAAATATAAATATACAGCCAGTACTATTTGTGCAGCAGAACCAATAAGCGCCATTAGCTTTACCTGCATGGCATTACGGGCCAGTAGTACAAGTACAGCTGTAAGCAACGGAAGCAATATGAGATAAATCAAATTCATTTAAAAAGTTAAGAGTTAAAAGTTATGAGTTAAGATTTGTTTGTTATGATTCTTACAACTCATAACTTTTAACTCTACACTCTTAACTCACTATTTCCATATATAAACAAACAGCACCACCAATCCTATCGCCCCAATTAAAAAATACATTGAATACTGCTGCACTTTCCCCGATTGAAACCCTTTGATCACTTCTGAAATACGCCTGGTGCTATTTCCGATAGCATTCATCAATCCGTCCACGATATTTTTATCTATCCAGGCAATTGGCCTTCCAATCAAATTAAACAATATTTTTTTTGTGATGAACAAATACAATTCATCAATATAGAATTTATGATAGGACAGCCTGTAAAATGCATTTAGTGAGGATGCGATCCTATCGGGTTTATCATTCTTCTTTTTGTAGAATGCCATTGCTGTAAAAATTCCGGCCAACCCAAGGGCTACTGGTGCAATGGAAAACTGTAAATGAAATTTGTTTTCCAATGCTGTACCATCTGAACTAACAAAGTGACCGAAAGGAATAAAGCCTGCAGCAGCGGCTCCAATAGCAAGTAATATCAACGGCATCATCATTAAAAAACCACCTTCGCCATGATGCTCGTTGTGCGCCTCACCCCCCTCCCTCTCCTGCAGAGAGGGAACTTTACTCCAAAAAATATTGAAGTACAAACGGAACATATAAAAAGCCGTAAGTCCCGACGTGATCAAAGCAACCCAATAGATCGTGGTACTGTTTTGATAGGCAGCCAATAAAATTTCTTCTTTGCTAAAGAAACCTGCGAATGGTGGCACAGCAGCAATTGCCAAACATGCAATTAAAAAAGTAAGGTGCGTAATTGGCATATATTTTCGTAATCCACCCATGTCTTTCATTTCATTGCTGTGCACATAATGAATTACTGCACCGGCACCAAGGAACAACAAGGCTTTGAACATGGCATGTGTAAAAAGATGAAACATAGAAGCTGTGTATCCAAGTCCTTCTTCACCGCCATACTTTGAAACGCCCAATGCAAACATCATATAGCCGATCTGTGACATGGTTGAGTATGCCAGTACTCTTTTAATATCCGTTTGTGTGCAGGCTATAACGGCAGCGACTAACGCTGAAACAGCACCAACATAACCAACAAGGCTCAAAGCTTCCGGTGCAGATATCGCAAACACTGGAAACAATCTTGCCACCAAGAAAACACCGGCCACTACCATCGTAGCCGCATGGATCAGGGCAGATACCGGCGTTGGGCCTTCCATCGCATCGGGCAACCAGATATGTAAAGGGAACATTGCACTCTTTCCGGCTCCTCCAATAAACACAAGCACCACGCCCCAGGTGATTGCTGATAAACCCAGGAAAGAAGCTGCAATTGCATTTTTAAATTCACCTGATTCGGGAGAAGTAAGCCTTTGTATCAAAGTATTAAAATCAAGCGTTCCCCCATAATAAGAAAGAACAAGGATGCCAATCAAAAATCCAAGATCAGCAAAACGGGTAACGATAAATGCTTTTTTGCATGCGGCGACTGCAGCAGGTTTGTCGTAGTAATATCCAATCAATAAAAATGAGGAAACACCAACAAGTTCCCAGAAAAAATACATCTGGAAGATATTTGAAGCGATCACGAGGCCCAACATGGAGAACGTAAACAGCCCAAGGAATGAGTAATAGACAGGAAATCTTTCATCACCTTTCATATAACCAAGGCTGTAAATATGCACCATTAAAGAAATAAATGTTACCAGCACCAGCATCATTACAGAAATGGGATCAAGCAAAATACCCATATCAATGGCAACACCAGGTGAAAATTCAAGCCATGTATATTTGAAAGGAACAAGCTTTTGATAAATCCCATTTAGTTTTCCAAACTCAAAGAAATAACCATAAGCAACATAAAGTGCAAGAATCGTTGATACTAATAATAGTAAGGTACCGATAATGCCGGAAGCATTTTTAAGATACTTTTTTCCAAATAACCCCAATAGTAAAAATCCTACTAATGGCAAAAGTGGAATCAATAAAACATAAGTCAGATCTGGCATTGTATTTTGAAAGTTATATTTTAAATAATGAATATTTATTTGAATTCAACATTTCAAAATTTATAATTTAAAATTTTAGTTCTTCAGCATTCTCCACATCAATCGACCTATGGCTTCTATACAAATTAATAATGATCGCAATGGCAACGGCAGCTTCTGCGGCAGCAATGGCAATTATAAATATGCTAAAGAACAATCCATCAAGTTTGTGGGGCCACAAGTATTTGTTGAAAGCAATGAAATTCAGGTTCACGCTGTTCAGTATCAGCTCTATACTCATAAGCATGGTGATGAGGTTTCTTCTTGTAAGAAAACCAAATACGCCTATAAAGAACAGTGCGGTACTGATAAACAATAAATGGTATAAGCCAGGTTCAATCATAATTAAAATATCTAAGACTTACTTGAATACAGGCCAACGATCAAAGAATACAAATTCCGAATTATGTGGCAAAATCATCATTCGATATCCCTTCATCATCATTCGATATTCGCTTCAGCTGATTTATTTCGCATGGCAATCACAATACAACCCACTAATGCAGCCAACAATAAAATACTCACAACTTCAAACGGTAATGCATAGCCTCCTTCGTCTGTAAGTAACATTTTGCTTCCAATGTTCACAACATTGGGTTCTATTGCCTGCAAGTCGCTTTTATTAAAACTGTGTTGGTAAACCTGTACCATAATTAACGCAAATCCACAGAATGCGGCTAATGCCGAAAATAATTTTCTTCCCGCTTTCTGCGCAGGCAATAACTCACCCGCTTGTTGTGTAAGGAATATTGAAAAAATGATCAATACGGTGATCCCGCCAACATATACCACGATTTGTACAGCAGCGACAAATTCATATTGCATCCAAAAGTAAAGCCCCGCAATACCTATCAATGAAAATAATAGAAAAATTGCAGCACGGAATATTTGCCTCGTTGTTACAGACAAAACCGCACTCACAAGAGTAAGTGCCGCTAACATGTAAAATATAATTGTTGATCCGCTCATGAATAATTCAAAAATAAAAAGTCAAAATTCAAAAGCCTGTATTCAAATGATAAGCTAACAAATTGTGATTTTTTTAATTTTTAATTTTAATTTTTAATTCACGTAAAATATAATTGTTGATCCGCTCATTAATAGGTCAAAAATAAAAAGTCAAAATTCAAAAGCCTGTATTCAAATGATAAGCTAACATTGACATTTTTTTAATTTTTAATTTTTAATTCATTATTCAACTCCATCCATAATCTTCGAGCCCTCGTTATTCAAAATTTTGGTGAGTTCGCTTCTGTTAAAAACACTGTGTTCAAATGTTTGTGCCATTACGATCGCATCCGAAGGGCAGGCGATCACACATAAATTACACATGGTACACAGTTCAAGGTGATATACAAGTTTATCTATTGCTTTTTTCTTTTTTCCTTCAGGTGTAATATCAAATTTAGTGATCACTTTGATCGTTCCGTTTGGGCAGGCAAGTTCACATGCCGTACAACCAGTGCAACGATGTTCATTTTTTTCATCATGCGGCATTACCACTTCACCTTTAAAACGTTCGGGTAAATTCAAGTTTTCCCTGTTATCGGGATATTGCTGCGTGATGATCTCCTTGTGATGCGTAAAATAGTATCCCGTGCGGCGCATACCGATGAGAAGCGATTTTACTGCGGAGAAAACTTCTTTTATGTATTTTACAATAAACAAGGTTCGATGTTTGTTGTCTGCTGATTGGATTTAGGGTTGCTCAACACCAAACCCCTAAAAGCAAACTATTTTTAAAAATGCCATCTTAAAATCGCCATCGCTGTTACCAACAATATATTAAACATACTGATTGGCAACAAATATTTCCATTCTAAATTTAATAGCTGGTCAATACGAAGGCGGGGGAAAGTCCACCGGAACCACATGATCAAAAATATCAGGAAAAAAGTTTTCCCAAAGAACCAGATGCTGGATGGAATATAGTCCATCACATGATTGAAACTTTGCCAGCTGCCAATATGAAAAGGCATCCAGCCCCCGAGGAAAAGAGTTGCACCAATGGCACATACAATAAAGACATTTGCATATTCAGCTAAAAAGAATAAGGCAAACTTCATCCCTGAATATTCTGAATGAAAGCCTGCCGTTAATTCTGATTCAGCTACTGCAAGGTCGAAGGGCGCACGGTTAGTCTCTGCCGTTACTGCTATCAGAAATATTACAAACGAAATAAGTACAGGAAAATGCCCTTTAAATATCCACCAGCCGTTTGCCTGTGCTAAAACGATATCATTCAAATTCAGGCTACCTGTTAATACGACGATTGATAATACTGCAAATCCTGCCGACAATTCATAACTCACGATCTGGGCACCACTTCTCATTGCCCCCATTAGTGAATACTTATTATTGCTTGCCCAGCCTGCCATTAAAATACTGATCACAGAAATAGACGAAACTGCTGATACATACAATACACCAATATTCATATTCCACATTTGAAAATCTTTTGCAAAGGCGATTGGTGCCATTAATAACATTGCCACGATCATCGCAATGAATGGTGCAAGGTTGAATAAAAACTTATCGGCCCCGTTTGGCGTAAGCCCTTCTTTCAGCAATAATTTTAATGTGTCCGCAAATGATTGTAATATTCCTTTCGGCCCTACCCTGTTTGGCCCCAGCCTGATTTGCATCCAGGCCGACACCTTTCTTTCCATCAATACCAGGATCAAACCCAGTATGGCAAATAAACTAATTACACTCAGACCAACAATCAGCATCTCAAATATGAGTGCCAGTGTTGGATTGAATGTTGCGTTCAACCAGCTGTTAATGTTGTCTGTTATGTTTGATAAACTCCACATAATTTAAAATAAGAAACTTTAAATAAGGAATAATAAATGAAGAAGTAAGGCCGATCCTGCATTTTACTTTCTTATTTTTTATTTTACATTTTTTATTCCTTATTTATTTTTATCTATCTATATCAGGAATAACTAAATCAAGCGTTCCCATCATTGCTACCAAATCCCCCAACTTCCCACCTCTTGCCATCTGGTCGAGTGCAGAAAGATTTGCAAAGCCAGGTGAACGGAATTTAATCCTGTAAGGAGTTGTTCCTCCTTCGCTCACAATGTAAACACCAAACTCTCCTCTTGCGGTTTCTACCCGTGAATAAAATTCTCCTTTGGGTAATTTCAATACAGCCTTCGTTTTTGCCTGGAAATCTCCTTCGGGGATATTGTCGATCAACTGTTCAATTATTCTTATAGATTGCTTTATTTCACGCAGGCGAACCATGTACCTTGCCAGGGAATCACCAGCTGTTTCAAGCACTTCGTCAAATTCAATCTGATCGTATATTTCATAAGGATATAATTTTCGTATATCACACTGTAAGCCACTACCCCTTCCTGTTGGGCCGGTGCAGCCAAATGAAATTGCATCCTCTTTTGATAAAACCCCAACCCCTTTCATTCTATTCTGAAAAATAATATTTCCTGTCAGCAATTCATCAGACTCGTCGATTTTTGTTTTATAAAATGTGATAAAGTCTTTTACCTTTTTTTGAAAGTTGGGATGGATGTCTGCCATCACACCACCGGGCACCATATAATTCATGGTCAATCTTGCACCGCATGTTTCTTCCATGATATCATTGATACTTTCTCTTTCACGAAAGGCGTGGAAAAATGGAGTGAAGGCCCCAATGTCCATCGCCATAGCGCCCCACCATAATTCATGGGAGGCAATTCTTGTCAGTTCATCCATGATCACCCTGATCACTTTTGCTCTTGCCGGAACTTCAATCTGCATTCCTTTTTCTATACACAATGCACAACCATGGTTGTTGATATGTGACGACAGGTAATCCATCCTGCTGGTTACGTATATGAATTGACGGTAGGTTAAGCTCTCACACATCTTTTCTATAGACCGGTGAATATAACCAAGATGGGGCTCAACTTTTTTAATAGTCTCGCCGTTCAATGTTATCACCAGGTGTAATACTCCATGAGTTGCAGGGTGCTGCGGGCCTACATTGATGATCATATCGCCAGCCCCCTCTAAATCTCCTCCGAGGGGGGAGACTTGCGAACTTTGCAATATTTCAGTTTCTCTAAACATTTTTAAATTTTATAAAAACATCATGTCGATCTATTCCGGAATCTATTATGTTTCCCCCCTTCGGGGGAGATAGAGGGGCTTGCTTTACAACTTTATCATATTGACCGGATCCTCAAAATCCTTTCTCATCGGATTTCTCCCTTCCCAGCCATCAGGCAATATCAATAGCCTCAAGTCTGGATGATTTAGAAAATTCACACCAAACATTTCATATGCTTCACGTTCATTAAATTCCGCTGTTTTCCAAATATGGCTCACCGTTTCTATTGCAGGATTGTTTCTGTCGAGGTTCGCTTTTATTACAATGTTATGCCTGTATCGTGTAGAGCTCAAATGATAGGTCATTGTAAGATGCGTTTTCCAATCTATACAGGTCACACAAAAAAGATAATCGAAGTATAAGGAATTATCATTACGAAGCTGACTGGCATAGGACAACCAATCGTTTGGATCAATAGTGATATTGAGCCATTCTCCTGTCTCATCAAAGCTGGCAGTGGGAAGCAGTTCAGTAATTTTAATTTTTAGTTCTTCGTTCAACATTATTTTTACAAACACGAATTTTAAACACGAATTTCACGAATTGATTTTTGCACAACTCACAACTCACAACTCACAACTCACAACTCTAAACTCTAAACTCTTTTCATCTGCTCCCTCGTCATACCCATCTTTATCTTGTCCTGCAAACTTATCAAAGCATGCAGCAAAGCTTCCGGCCTGGGAGGGCAACCTGCAACATAAACATCCACTGGTATCACATGATCAGCCCCTTTTACCACCGAATATGTATTATAAAAAAAAGGCCCCCCGCTAATTGCACAGGCTCCCATTGCGATCACGTACTTCGGATCGGCCATCTGGTCGTACAATCTTTTAAGAACAGGAGCCATTTTATTTACAATCGTCCCCGCAATGATAATAACATCTGCCTGCCTGGGTGAGGCCCTCGCAACTTCGAAACCAAAACGGGAGAAATCATATTTTGCAGATGCAACTGCCATCATCTCAATACCGCAGCAGCTTGTCGCAAACGTTAGTGGCCACAATGAATTGGAACGTGCCCAGTTCACAAGGTCATCAAGTTTACTCAACACAATACCACCTCCTGGCAATTCTTCAATCTGCCCGGGAAAGGAAGCCGGCTCCTTACTTAATCCGGAGTTTGAAGTTTCCGCACTGTCTGAATTATTTGAACTGTTGTTCATATTAAACCTTGTGGACTATTATTAATTTGAACATAAATTATCATCTTACAAAATCAATTTGGCAATCTATTACTCATCGCTCCCCCCGTGCGGGAGAATTTGTGCATTCTTAACTCCACTTTAAAGCACCTTTTTTGTGTGCATATAAAAATCCCACGAATAAAATGAAAAAGAAAATAACGATCTCTACCAGGGCAAACCAGCCAATTGACTTTGCCACAACTGCCCATGGATATAGAAACACGAGCTCAACATCAAAAATTAAAAAGATAAGTGCGAAAAGATAATAACCAACGTTTAACTGTACCCATGTTTTGCCAACAGTTGGAATCCCGCACTCATAAGGTTCTCCTTTATGTTTGTTGGTAGTGCCTTTGGTTACAATTTTTGCAACAAGAATAGCAATAGCTGAAAAGGCAAGCGCAGCAAGGATCAGGACAATCATCGAAGAGGCACCCATATGAAATACTGTTGGTTAGTATATCTGACAAGTTAATAAAAAATTATCTAAGATGTAAGAATTAAGATCTAAGATTTTCTTTCACATCTTAAATCTTACATCTTTGATCATACATTTAACCATATATTTCAAGGTGAATATCTTTCTTATCATATCCCATTTCTAAAATCCTGCTCCTGGCCTCGTCAATCATTCCCTTCCATCCGCACAAAAAGAAACTGGCAGGTTGCCTTTCTTTGCATAATGATTCATATACCGAATGAACATAACCCGTGTTCCCGTCCCATTCCTGCCTTGATAAGGTTGGAATATATTTAAATCGGTGCATGATATTTTGAAGATCCAGGAACTCATTATAATATAACAAGCTCTCTTTTGTGCGACATCCAAAAACAAGGTGAATATTTTTATAATCCAGCCCCGTATTTTGAATATGATGTATCATACTTCTAAATGGAGCGATGCCTGTGCCCGTGCAAATCATGAAGACGTCTTTATCCAGCGGTTCCCTCAAATTAAAAACGCCTTGCGGACCACGAAAACTTAATTCGGTATCAACTTCCACATGAAAAAGATAGGGAGTACCAGCTCCCGTTTTGTCAAGCACAATTATAAGTTCAAAAACATTTGTACCGTCAGGCCACGATGCAATTGAATAACTGCGCCATCTTTTATTGGGTTTTTCATGAATGGGCAGATCGAAGGTTACAAACTGGCCGGGCTTAAAATCAAATGAACTTAACTCAGGCACTTCAAACCAAAACCTTCTTGTATCGCTGGTTTCATCTTGTATCTTAATTATCTTCGCAATCCGCCATGGTTGTAAGGCCATAAGTTTTTTTTAAGTATGCAAAAATAGTAAGATCGGGTTTAACCAATTCCTTAATTATCGTTTCTCGAAATAGCTAAAGCGTGGAAGTAGTGGATAATGTATATGAGTTTTCGACCTTTGAACTTGTAAGTTTAAACAGATGATCCCACTATCACACTTTCAACAGCTGGCTAAAACTCCTAACCCACAAATCAGCACTGCTTTCGTACCTTTGCGTTTGGCAAAGAAAAGCGCAGAATGAATCTTGACGTGTTGATGAGTTTTTATAAAAATGACCCCCGCTGTTTCCAGATAGCGAACAGGATTACTTTGTCCAAACCAACCCATTCGCATTTGATTGGCCTTCGCGGCAGCGCTTCTCAATTCCTCATCGCCGCTGTTTACAGCCACCCGGCCACCGCACAAACAAACCACCTGGTTGTTTTAAGGGACCCTGAAGAAGCAGCTTATTTTCAAAACACATTAGAGAATATCACAAATGTGCTGGATATATTTTATTTCCCGTCTTCATTTAAGAATAAAAAAAATTACCAGTTATTAAACAGCAGTCACGTGATGCTTCGTACGGAAGCGCTTACACGCATCGCCTCCGCCCCTATCGGGGGAGGTCGGGAGGCGGCCAAAAAGATCATCGTTACTCACCCTGAAGCATTGTTTGAGAAAGTAGTTTTATCAAAAACGCTTTCAGAAAATATCATCAGCATCAAACAAGCTGATACTTTGGATGTGAATGCTATGCTGGAAAGATTTGTTCAACATGGGTTTGTAAGAACAGATTTTGTGTATGAGCCAGGACAATTCGCTATTCGAGGCGGCATACTTGATATCTATTCTTTTGGCAACGAAAAACCATACCGTATAGAGCTATTTGGAAATGAAGTTGACAGCATCAGGATATTTGATCCCGAAAATCAATTGAGTGAAAGAAAATTATTACAGGTAAGTATTATTCCCAATGTTGAAACACAATTTGAAAGTGGTGAAAAAGTCTCATTGCTTGATTTCCTTCCTGAAAACACCGTTATATGGATGGAAGACTGGAATTTTATTAAAGAAAGAATTGAGCAGCAGGAAGAGGATCTGGATTTGTTTCTTAACATGGCAAAAGAAACTACCGGCAACCGGCAACCGAACATGGAGGATGATGACAATGATATTAACCGTAAGGTTGAAGTTAGTTTGGCAGATTTTGTAAGCGCAAATGATATTCAAAAACAATGTACATCAAAACACATTATAGAGATTGGAAGCAAATCGCAATTTCCGAATGTTCAAAATACAGCAGTCAATATTCAATTTTCAACGAAGGAGCAACCTGCATTCAACAGGCAATTTGATTTGTTGATTAAGAATTTGCAGGATTATGAAAATAAGAAATACAATATTTTCATCTTCGCAGAAAATCCAAAGCAATTAGAAAGGCTTCATATCATTTTTACCGACCTGAAGGCCGAATTACAGATCACACCCATTCCTGTTTCTATTCATGAAGGTTTCATTGATGACGACCTGAAGCTGATCTGCTATACAGACCACCAGGTTTTTCAGCGTTATCATAAGTACCGGGTGAAACAGGCTTTTAGCAAGAATAAGGCCCTTACACTCAAAACACTTCGTGAATTACAACCCGGAGATTATGTTTCCCATATCGATCATGGCGTTGGGGTTTATAGTGGGCTTCAAAAAATAGAGGCCAATGGTCGCCTGCAGGAAGCTGTTCGAATTCAATACAAAGATGGCGACCTGTTATATGTAAATATTTCTTCCCTTCATAAAATTAGCAAGTACAGCGGAAAAGAGGGAACGGTACCCAAAATGAATAAGCTGGGCAGCGATGTATGGAATAAGCTAAAAGAAAAAACAAAGAAGCAGGTAAAGGATATCGCGACAGACCTCATACGATTATATGCTCAACGCAAGAGCCAGCAGGGATTTGCCCATAGTCCCGACAATTATATGCAAACTGAACTCGAAGCAAGTTTTATTTATGAAGACACGCCTGACCAGGCCAAAGCAAGTGAAGATGTTAAGAGGGACATGGAGAAGCCAGCTCCTATGGACAGGCTGGTATGCGGCGATGTAGGCTTTGGAAAAACTGAGATCGCCATTCGTGCGGCGTTTAAGGCTTGCTGTGATGGAAAGCAGGCAGCAGTACTTGTTCCCACAACCATACTTGCTTACCAGCACTACAAAACTTTTGGTGACAGGCTGAAAGATTTTCCGGTGACAGTGGATTTTATCAATCGTTTCAAGTCGGCGAAAGAAAAAAAAGAAACTTTAAAGAAAGTAGAAGAAGGAAAAATAGATATCATCATCGGCACACATGCTTTGCTGAGTAAAGATGTAAAATTCAAGGATCTTGGCGTGATGATCATTGACGAAGAACAAAAATTTGGTGTTGCCGCAAAAGAGAAATTAAAGCAACTGAGAACTACTGTTGATTCACTAACGTTGACGGCTACACCAATTCCAAGAACATTGCAATTTAGTTTAATGGGCGCAAGGGACCTTAGTATAATAAATACACCTCCGCCAAACCGCCAGCCAATTCAAACAGAAGTGGCGGTATTCAATGAAGACGCCATTCGTGACATTATTTATTATGAAACGGAACGTGGCGGCCAGGTATTTTTTATCCATAACAGGGTAAAGGGCCTGGCTGAAATGAAAGGTTTCATACAAGGGCTTTGCCCTGATATAAGTATTGCCTATGCTCACGGTCAAATGGAAGGTGACGAACTGGAAGACACGATCCTTGACTTCATGGATAAAAAATATGATGTATTGGTTTGTACCAACATTGTTGAAAGTGGCGTGGATATTCCGAATGTAAATACCATCATTGTAAATAACGCACACCAGTTTGGCCTGAGTGACCTGCACCAGCTACGCGGACGAGTTGGCCGCAGTAACAAAAAAGCATTTTGTTATTTGCTGGCACCACCGATGAGTACCTTACCACCTGATAGCCGTAAACGCCTTAGCACATTGGAGCAATACAGCGACCTCGGCAGCGGTTTCCAGATCGCCATGCGTGACCTTGATATTCGTGGAGCCGGCAATATGCTTGGTGGAGAACAAAGTGGGTTTATTGCCGAGATCGGGTTTGAAATGTACCAAAAGATCCTTGATGAGGCCATCCGGGAACTAAAACGAAGTGAATTCAAGGACCTGTTCAAAGAAGAAATTCAACAGCAGGATGATTTTGTAAAGGATTGTACCATCGATACCGACCTTGAAATTCTTATTCCTGATAGTTACGTGGAAAGTATTACAGAAAGATTGAGCCTTTATTCAAGACTGGACAATTGTGAAACGGAGCTGGATCTACAGGATTTTCATAATGAAATGAATGATCGCTTTGGCCCCGTGCCTCACGAAGCAGAAGATTTGTTTACAACGGTACGTTGCAGGAAAATTGCGGTTGAGCTTGGCTTTGAAAAATTATTCGTTAAGAACAATACACTCAAATGCTTTTTTGTGAGCAACCCCGACTCTCCTTATTTTCAAAGTGAGACCTTTAATGGAGTGCTGAAATTCTTACAGACCGGCACCAATAAGGCAAAGCTAAAGCAGGTTGGTAAAAACGGGATACTTGTGGTGGAAGATATCAGGACGATGACAGATTTATATACTTTCGTTAAAAGGATGCTGGATTCTCTTAAATAGCTTTTGGCTGAAATTGTTTGGGGTTTGGAGTTTGGTGTGAACCCA
>JBDSBG010000143.1:0-27160 GCA_039921685.1 Ferruginibacter sp. | reverse complement strand
GAAAAACTTGAATATACCCGTATGCTTCAGCATGGCAGCAGGAAAGTATTGATGATTGGCGATGGTATCAATGATTCTGGCGCATTAAGGCAGGCAGAAGTGGGCATTTCGATCAACAACAACGATGCTCAATTTACTCCCGCCTGTGATGCAATCCTTGATGGCGAAAACGTAACAAAACTCAACAGCTTCCTGCGATATGCAAAGGCTGGTAAAAAAATTGTAACGGCAAGTTTTATTTTATCCATTCTTTACAACATCGTTGGATTGTCCTTCGCTGTAAGCGGAAACTTACAGCCACTGGTAGCCGCTATTTTGATGCCTGCAAGCAGTATAAGTATTGTGTTGTTTGTTACACTGGCAAGTAATATTGCAGCAAGGAGAAACGGCTTGAAGTAACACTCGGTTAAGAACGGCCCTCATTTGCCTCCCCCCGGGTTCAAAGAATTGTTTAGTATTACCACGGTTCTTATTAATTAAGTTCGTCACGAAAGTATCGAGAACAAATCATGATCTAAATCATATCCGCATTTGACCATCCTCATTACACACCGCTGATTTCACCTATATTTTTGCCGGGTCTAAAATTCAAACATTGAGCGCATTTTTTATCCTTATCGGAGTAAGCCTTTTGGTTGCAGGGAGTTTCCTTGCGGCTTTTTTATGGAGCGTAAAGAACGGGCAATATGAGGATGATTATACACCCTCGGTAAGGATGTTATTTGAAAACAATTTTGACAAAATTCCCAAAACAAAAAAGATAACCAAAACAAACAAGCGACATGCAGGTAGAAAAGTTTCATTATGATAACAAGATAGTCAGGAATTTCGCCTATGCAACCATGTTATGGGCGGCGGTGGGAATGCTTGCCGGGTTGTGGGCATCGCTGCAACTGGTGTTCCCATCATTAAACATCACCCAGTATGGATCTTTTGGAAGGTTGAGGCCATTGCATACCAATGCGGTGATATTTGCCTTTGTTGGTAATGGCATCTTTATGGGCGTTTATTATTCCTTGCAACGCCTCTGCAAGGCAAGAATGTTTAGCGATAAATTAAGTTATATCCATTTTTGGGGCTGGCAACTGATCATCGTTGCTGCGGCTATCACCCTGCCGTTAGGCCTTAGCCAGGGAGCAGAATATGCAGAATTGATATGGCCCATTGATATTGCCATAACCATTATCTGGGTAATATTCGGATGGAACATGTTTGGTACCATTATCAAAAGGAGGGAAAAACACCTCTATGTAGCGATCTGGTTTTATATCGCCACATTCGTGACGGTTGCTGTATTGCATCTTGTTCGTTCAGGAGAACTGCCTTATACCTGGTTAAAAAGTTACAGCTTTTATGCCGGCGTACAGGATGCCCTTGTACAATGGTGGTATGGGCACAATGCTGTTGCCTTTTTCCTTACCACTCCCTACCTCGGGCTCATGTACTATTTCCTGCCAAAAGCGGCTAACCGTCCGGTTTATTCCTATCGTTTATCAATTATACATTTTTGGTCGTTGATATTCCTATACATCTGGGCAGGGCCACACCACCTGTTGTATACTTCCCTGCCCAACTGGGCGCAATCCCTGGGTGTTGTTTTCTCCTTCATGCTGATCTTTCCAAGCTGGGGTGGTATGATCAATGGCCTGCTCACTCTTCGTGGCGCCTGGGACCGTGTACGCGATGACGTTATTTTAAAATTTATGGTTGTAGCAGTTACTGCTTACGGTATGGCTACATTCGAAGGCCCGATGTTATCATTGAAGAGTGTAAGTGCAATAAGCCATTATACAGATTGGATCGTTGCACACGTGCATGTTGGAGCACTTGGCTGGAACGGCATGTTAACCTTTGGTGTTTTATACTGGTTGCTTCCAAGGATCTTCAGTACACCTCTCTATTCAAAAAAATTAGCAAACAATCATTTCTGGTTAAGCACGCTGGGAATTATTTTTTATGCAGTACCAATGTATTGGGCAGGCTTTACGCAAAGCAGCATGTGGAAACAATTTACTGAAGCGGGGCAACTAAAATATACTTTCCTTGAAACAGTTACTTATATGAAACCATTCTATGCGATGCGTTCGTTGGGTGGTACGCTGTATATCATTGGGGTATTCATCATGATCTATAATCTTTACAAGACGGTAAGAGCCGGGAAACTTGTTGCGAATGAAGCCGCAGAAGCAGCGCCAATTGCTAAAGACGGCGCAATACACAAAGGCGAGCATTGGCACAGGTGGTTAGAGCGCAAACCTGTTCAAATGATGATACTTAGCCTTGTCGTAATCCTCATTGGTGGTGTGATAGAAATGGTTCCAACATTTATGATAAAATCAAATATCCCTACAATTGCGAGTGTAACTCCTTACACGCCACTGGAACTCACAGGCCGTGATATCTATGTTCGCGAAGGATGCTACACCTGCCACTCACAAATGATCCGGCCTTTTCGTAGTGAAACCGAACGTTATGGTGAATATTCCAAAGCAGGCGAGTTTGTTTATGATCATCCGTTTCAGTGGGGAAGTAAAAGAATAGGGCCAGACCTGGCGAGGGAAGGAACCGGCAATTTAAAAAAATCAAATGGCTGGCACTTCAGGCATTTCAGGGAACCATCGTCCATGAGTGAGGGTTCGATCATGCCATCTTATGATTTTATGATGCAGCAGGAAATTGACACCTCAGAAACTGCAGCAAAGATCAGGGCTATGCAAACGCTTGGTGTGCCTTATGAAAAAGGATTTGACCAGACTGCAAACATTGAACTGATGAAACAGGCAAATTCAATTGTCGAAAATCTTAAAGGGGATAGTATAAGGATTTCACCCAACAAAGAAGTGATCGCACTCATTGCCTACATGCAAAGAATGGGATCAGATATTACAAAAGAAAAAAAATAAAATCTAAATCATGTTCAAATTTATAAAAGACCATATTGAAAAAATGGATCACGCACAGATCTACCCGATCATTTCACTTTTGATCTTCTTCCTGTTTTTTGTAGCGCTACTTTGGTACGTAAAAAAAATGGACAAAACGGAAGTTTCTGTTTTATCAGGCATTCCGTTAGATGGCAATGAAAAACAATAATTATACTATATAAATCCCGTATATGAGATTCAGTCAGAAGCTAATTTGTAAATCATTATTTCTTTCGAGCATGCTCTTTTTAAGCACGCAGGGATACGCACAGGATGCCAATTCAACCAAAACGGTTACTTCCTCCAATAACCTTGCGGAAACCTTCATGATCATCATAGCATTGTTGCTTGCTTTTGTGATCTGGGGCATGGGCCAGGTGCTTGTTGCGCTCGGAAGACAGGCACTGGAAAAAAGTAAAAGCCAGAATAACATTTTATCAGTGATTTTACTCCTTGGCTTTTCACTATTGTCATTTACTGCAGGGGCACAGGATGCTGAAAAGTTAAATGTTGTAACAAATTATGGCGGTATGAATGGTACTGGTTTCTGGATGCTATCTATTGTGATATTTATCGAAATTGTCCTGATTGCATTCCTAATGTTCTCAATCAGGAGAATTCAAACCGAATTATTACCTCAAAAAGCAAAAGGAAAATCATTTGATTTCAGCAGCTGGTGGTCAACGTTAGATAAGCGAATATTTACAAAAGCTGTTGCTGTAGAAAAAGAAGCGGATGTTTTACTTGATCACGACTATGACGGCATAAGAGAACTGGATAACGCCTTACCACCCTGGTGGAAATATGGGTTTGTCATTACGATCGTAGTTGCCGTTATTTATCTTTTTAATTTTCATGTAATGGGTTTTGGTAAAAACCCGATAGAAGAGTACCAGGAAGAGATTGCCCAGGCGCAGGTAGCCAAAGAGGAATATGATGCAAAGAATAAAGATCGAATTGATGAATCAAATTTAAAAATGCCGGATGCAAGTGGTATCGCTGCAGGAAAAAACATTTTTACAACTGCATGCTGGGCTTGCCATGGAAAACAGGGCGAAGGTGGAGCAGGGCCAAATCTTACCGATGATTATTGGTTGCACAAAGGGTCATTAACAGATGTGTATGCTTCCATAAAACACGGCTATCCCGATAAAGGAATGCAGGCTTGGGAAAAAAATTATTCACCCAAAGAAATTAATAACCTGGCCGCTTTTATCAAAACACTTCGGGGCACAAATCCTCCAAATCAAAAAGCAGTCCAGGGAGACTTATTTTCTGAGGGAATTTCAGATTCAACCATCAGCAAACCTGCGGCAGCCGATAGCATGAACAAATCAATAACAAGTAGTTTTAAACATTAAAAATTAAACGGATGCCCGAAACCATTTTGCCTCCAAAGAAAGAAATCTTCCGGGATTCGGTGGCTACTATAACCAAAGAGGGCAAACGCAATTATATTAATCCTAAAAAACCAAAAGGAAGGCTATATCGGCTAAGAACATGGTTCAGCCTATTTTATTTAGGCGTCTTTTTTAGCCTTCCTTTTTTTAAACTCAATGGTGAACCTCTCCTTATGTTCAATATCCTTGAAAGGAAGTTTATCATTTTCGGATTGATCTTCTGGCCACAGGATTTTTTTATCTTCGGCATTGCCATGTTAACCTTTATTGTGTTTGTAATTTTGTTCACAGTGGTTTTTGGAAGGATTTTTTGCGGATGGGCCTGCCCGCAAACCATATTTATGGAAATGGTATTTCGAAAAATTGAATATTGGATCGATGGCGATTCGACCCAGCAAAAACAATTGAAAAGCATGCCCTGGAATGCTGAAAAGATAACAAAGCGATCTTTTAAGTTTGTGATCTTTTTTGTCCTGTCCTTTATCATTGCGAATTTTTTCCTTGCATACCTCATTGGGATGGATACCCTCATCAGTGATATCAGCAATCCTGCCCAAAATGCCGGGACATTGATCTCATTACTCGGCTTCACTACTGTATTTTTCTTTGTGTATTGGTGGTTCAGGGAACAGGCATGTATCGTTGTTTGCCCCTATGGCAGACTACAGGGCGTATTGCTTGATAAAAATTCCATCATCGTGGGGTATGATTATAAGCGTGGTGAGCCGAGAGGCAAACTTCATAAGGAAGATAATTTTAAGGTAAAAGATGATCACGATTGCAAATGCACTGACTGCAAAGGCGATGGAGGCTGCAATGATGTAGTAAATAAATTAAACGCTATACAACCCGTGCAGGTACAGGAACACGGGGACTGCATTGACTGCGTGGCCTGTGTGAAAGTGTGCCCAACAGGGATCGATATACGCAATGGCACACAGCTGGAATGTGTGAATTGTACAGCGTGTATTGATGCCTGTGATGCAATCATGATAAAGATCCACAAGCCCACTGGCCTCGTACGCTACGCTTCTGAAAACACGATCAGCCGCGGCACGAAACTAACTTTCACCCGGCGGATAAAAGCTTATACAGCCGTACTTTCATTGCTGATCGCTTTGCTGGTATTCCTGCTGGTAAGCCGCAGCGACCTGGATGCAAGGTTGATGCGCACGGCCGGAATGACTTACACATCTTTACCCGACGGCCGGGTAAGTAACTTGTACAATCTTAAAATTGCGAACAAAACACATAAAGATATTCCCGTAAAACTCAAGCTTGAAAATATGCCTGGTGAAGTATTCTTAATCAACAGTAAAAGCCCGGTCATTAAAAAAGAAGATTATACAACCATACAGTTTTTCGTAAAACTAAACCGAAACGATCTTAAAAGTTATAAAACTCAAATTGTAATAGGCCTTTATGATTCAACGAAACAAATAAAAACAGTGATGGCGAAATTTATTGGACCTGAAGTGTATAATTAACATCAGCGGCAGCAAATGAGTGAATAAATACTAAGTGAATAAAAAATCATTGTTGTCCGGGTAAATTCCGGTTCATTCAATGGAAGTCTTTACAGTAGAGGGTTCTAACCCCTCTCCTTTGGAGAGGGGTTGGGGTGAGGTCATGCAGGCCTGATAAGGTTTTGATACTTTTAGTCGGACAATAGTGAATAACAAATTATTAATCTTAAATGGCTTAAAATGAACTGGGGATATAAAATATTAATCGTGTACGTCATATTCATCGCTGGTATCGTGACGCTTGTGTTCAAATCATCAGTGCAGAACCAGGATCTTGTTGTGAACGACTATTATGACCAGGAACTAAAATACCAGGATAAGATTGATGCTATCCAAAGAACAAATAGCTTAAAGTCAGCCGTAGAATGCAAGGTTGAAAATGGGTATATACTTATTAATTTTCCTGCTGAAATGAAGGGCTCTCACATTGATGCGACTGTTTTACTGTATTCACCCGTTGATGAAAAAAAAGATGTTCAAAAACAGATGGGCACAGACAATGCAGTGATTCAGTTTCCGATAACGGCAAAGAGTAAGGGTTTTCACAAATTGAAGATATCATGGGTAGAAAATAAAACGAGTTATTATTCTGAACAACAAATTATACTGCCATGATAACGGTACTGATAGCCGCTTTTATTATGGGTGCAATTGGCAGTATGCATTGCATCGGTATGTGTGGGCCGATTGCGCTGGCTTTGCCCGTAGTCGCAAACACTTATTCGTCAAGATTCATTTCCACACTGCTTTATAATGTTGGCAGAATGATCACTTATGCCCTGATGGGTGCCATATTTGGAACCATAGGAATGAGTTTCAGGTTATTTGGGTTTCAGCAATTGCTTTCAATAATATTGGGAGTACTTATCATATTCTTTATTTTCTTTCCAAAAAATCAATTCGCCAGTCAGAATTTTATTACAATCGCTTTCAGGAAACTAAGGTTTTCATTGGGATACCTGTTCAATAAAAAAAAATATCATTCAGTATTCTCCATTGGACTACTAAACGGACTTCTCCCCTGCGGCCTTATTTACATCGCTATTGCTGGTGCAACTGAAACTGCTTCTGCATTCAAGAGCAGTTTGTTCATGGCAGCCTTTGGCCTGGGCACTTTGCCGTTGATGTGGTCGATGTCCTTTTTTGGAAGTTTCATAAATACCAGGATCAGGACAGGCATCAAAAAATTGTACCCGGTGTTCATGTTGGCGGTCGCTGTATTGTTAATACTGAGAGGGCTTGACCTAAAAATACCATACCTCAGCCCTACTTTGAATAATAACAATGATAAAGCCCGAATTGAATGCCATGACTAAATTCAGGTATGGGGCTGACAAAGGTTTTATTCTTACCAAATAATCATAAATACTTTTACCATTCGGAAGCATTCAAAAAATATGGCCATTATTTCTAACATAGGTGTTAATTACTTTTACCAGGAAGCTCTCAGCTGGGACAGGACGATGAATTATTATTTACAGGAGAATTCATTTTTCAAAACAAGGCTTGCACAGGTACTTGAGCAAAAGATGAGCCATGCCTTTTTGGAGAAGGCCGAATACTTTCAAAATTGTTTTGTCCACAACGACGAGGGCATGAAAGGCCTTAAAACCGACATTGACATATTATTGCGTTTGATAAAAGAATTCAGTGCAGCAAAAAAAGCTGATGAGAATGCACTTTCTGTGAAATGCAGGAAGCTCGACAATGAAATAAAAAATTTTACAAAAAAGTTTGATGAAATAAAATCTACATTCAATCAATACCTGCTTTCGTTCATATGAACTTCGGTAAAACACTCATGCATTATGAAAACAAATCCATACAACTGCGAAAGAGATGAGTAATGCAGTCAAAATATCTTTTGGACAAGTGAATTTGCTGACGCTTTTAGTTTAGCATTCCCGTCAACTTTTTCTCATTCAATACCACGATCCTACTTCCTTGAATATCGATGAGTTTCTCTGTTTTAAAATCGCTCAATGTGCGGATCAGTGATTCTGTGGCGGTGCCGGCAATATTTGCCAGGTCTTCCCTGGAAAGGTTTATGGAGAACTTTTCATCAGTATCCTTACCATACTTTTTCATGAGTGTGACAAGGGAAGTTGCTACACGTTTTCTTAGCGAGTTGTAAGCAATGTTCAAAAGCTGCTGCTCCTTTTCAGTTATATTTCTTGAAAGTATTTTTATTATTTTCCCTGATACATCAGAATTGCTGCTGAGTAATTCCTGGAATTCACCTGCGGGGATATCTATAATAATACTTTCATCAATCGTTTCTGCTGTTTCTTTATACACGCTCTCTTCCAACAGTGCCGTATAACCGAAAAAATCACCTTCTGCAAATAAGCCTGTTGTAAGCACTTTACCATCATCGTTACTGATAAACGTTTTTACCTTTCCCTGCTTCACAAAAAAAAGTTTATAGGGATGGTTTCCTTCCATATAAATCACCTGCTTTCGCTTATATATATTCTCATCCCTGTTTGCGGTGAACTGGTCCAGCGTTTTGCCTGCGAATTCATTGATCATTTCCTGCAGCCCTTCAGGATCTGAGCTATATTCTTTCTTTAGAACATTTACTTTTCTCAGCCTGCTGTCTATGGCATTCAGCAATTCAATATCAGTGAACGGTTTTGTTATATAATCATCCGC
Source organism: Ferruginibacter sp. (assembly GCA_039921685.1). GTDB lineage: Bacteria > Bacteroidota > Bacteroidia > Chitinophagales > Chitinophagaceae > Ferruginibacter. The sequence goes on along the minus strand of JBDSBG010000143.1, from coordinate 18,655 downwards.
CCCCATTTCCATTCCCCTCCTCAAATCCGTGCGTTCCGATTTTGCTGTTAAAAATATAAAAGGAATTCCTGCCAGGCTTTCATTTTTTGATATGAGGTGCAGCACGCCGTAACCATCCAGTACAGGCATCATAATATCACATATAATAAGATCGGGCTTTTGAGACAATGCTCTCTCAATACCCACCTTACCGTTCTCAGCAGTATCAACAATATAGTTTGACAACTCAAGAATCTCGGCAGTGTTTTCCCTGATATCATTATTGTCTTCAATTAATAAAATTCGTTGCTTCATTGTTTTCAATTATTGAAGGAAATAGTGAATCTTGTACCATTTTCAAGGCTGCTATCAAAGCTAATCTTTCCATCCATTAGTTCTGAATATTTTTCAACGATATGCAAACCGAGACCCGTTCCCTGTATATTCGTTGCATTGGAGGCTCTGAAAAAACGTTCGAACAGGTGTTGCTGATCTGCTTCAGAAATACCTATCCCATTGTCTTTAACCGAGATTGTAAATGTTTTCCCTGTTACGTTGGAAGCGATTTCGATCAATCCATCGTCGCCTGAAAATTTTATTGCGTTGGATGCAAGGTTGAAAATAATATTGCGCAACAGTGATTCATCCAATTCAAAAATTTCTTCCCCCGAATGCGCATATTTTATCTGCTGATGCTTTTTAGCAATACCCTTAATTTCTGCAAATATCTTTTCAATAAATTCCTTTACATTAAAACGGGTATACCTCGCAACAATTCGGCCGTCTTCGATTTTTCCTATAGATAAAAACTCATCCAGTATATCAGTAAGGTTATATACAGATGATTTAATGCGGTCAATATGCTTGTCTCTTTTTTCCTGCTCGGCTGTTTGGCTATATTTAGCCAATAAAGATGCAGATGATAAAATAGTGCTTAATGGCGTGCGGAATTCATGAGATGCCATAGAAACGAAACGGCTCTTAAGATCTCCCAGTTCTTTTTCTTTACTGAGCGCTTTTGATAAATTATCTCTTGATGCTTCCAGCTGGTGCATGGTTTCCTGGAGTTGATGTGTTCTCAATTCCACCTTTTGCTCAAGATCCTGGTTTAGTTCTTCAATTTTTAAATTATTTTCTGCTAACTGTTCCTTCTGCAGGATAATAGAATTTTCAATCTCTTTCCTTTTGGTTATGTCAATAACAAAAGCGATTATATACATGTTGCCGTCGATCGTATAATTGCTAAGGCTTACTTCCACAGGGAATTCACTGCCATCTTTTTTTATTCCATAAAGGTCACGCCCCACTCCCATCGATCTTGGTGTTGGATTTGTAGCATAATGATCGCGATGATGATGATGTGTTTTAGCATAACGGGATGGGATCAGTACTTCAACTTCATGTCCCACGAGTTCAGCCTGGTTTTGATAACCAAACTGGGAGAGCATAAAATCATTGGCCATTTCAATAAGGCCTTTTTGATTGGCCACCAGAATACCCAAAGATGCATGTTGAAATAAGGCTGCAAAACGTTTATCATCCATAATGTGAAATTAAACTATAAATCCAATGCTTGATAAGATTACAGGCTGAGTCTAATGAACATATATATCAACTGCTGAAACATTTTTTCAACAGTTTAATCAGGGTACCTAATGTTATCGGCTTGTCGGCTGGCAATATATACAGGAGAAATCGAACATTTTTATTACTACCCAACCCTTATCATAGGCCATCATGTCCTTCCTCATTGGGAGATGCCGCCGTTTAAAATACTTTTGGATTTATACGATATAATTTACAATTTAATAAACCATTCAATTGAAATTGATCCCACTGTTTGGAATAAGACTTTTTTTAGTTATAACCTTATACGGTAGTACCCATTCTTATTGTCAACTAACCGATACGCTGGCGTTTCCCGTTCAACATAAGGGAAACCAGTTCCTTCGCAAATTTGCTATTCCTACCGTTATGATCGGGCTGGGAATATATGGCACTACAGATAACAATATCATCAATCACGATGAGATCAGGGAAGAAAGGTTTGAATACTTCCCCGGGTTTACCAATAAGGCAGATAATTATTTACAGTTTGCAGCAATACCCGCTGTATTTGTAATGGACGCTTTTCATATAAAGGCAACCCATGTCATCAAGGAACAACTATGGTTATTGGGCAAATCTCAATTGATCATGTTTTCACTCGTTTACCCCCTTAAACAGTGGACGCATGTATTGCGGCCCGATAGCTCGGCAAATAATTCATTCCCGTCGGGACATACGGCCCAGGCTTTTTTGGCAGCAACTTTTTTTTATAAAGAGTATGGCAAAAAATATCCCGTATTGGGAATTGGTATGTTTACCGTAGCAACAGGCATTGGGATCTTGCGAATACTAAACAATAAACATTGGATCTCTGATGTGCTGGCGGGCGCAGGCATTGGAATTTTGTCCGTAGAACTTGCATCCCTTTTACCCAGCCTTAAACAATTAAACAAACATAAAATATCCGCCTCACTTGTTCCTTCATACAGGAGCGGGCATTTTAACATGACTGCCCTGGTTAACCTTCCTTAATGTAATTTTTCGACCTTCCTGTTTTTATCAACTCGATCCACAAAGTGGAAGCAAAGGCAATCATTAAACAAGCAAAGATTTGGTTTAAACTAAGGGTGGCCAAACCAAAAAGTTGTTGCATAAACGGCAGGTACAAAAAAAGTACAATGAAAAACAATGTGAAACCCACAGCAAAAGCCAGCAGTTTATTTTTGTATTGTATTGTTTGCAAAATAGAATATTGGAATGAGCGATTGGAAAAACTGAGGAATATATTGGAAAAAAGAAGCGTAATAAATATCACTGACCTGGTCGTTGTTTCATCTGCATGATGAGCGATAAAGTAATATCCAATTCCCAGGCAACCTAATGTGATCATAGCGCCCTGGGCAATGCTTACAAGCAATTGTCGACCCGACAAAAAACTGTTTGTTATTTTGCGTGGTGGCCTCAGCATTGTACCTGGCTCAATAGGCTCATTCTCATAAACAATAGAGCATGTTGGCCCCATTATCAGTTCAAGAAAGATAACATGCACTGGGGTAAAAATATTATCGAAGGCCCAACCTAACAGCAATGGTAAGGTGACAATGAGTATAATGGGAATATGAATGGATACGATATACTGAATTGCTTTTTTCAAATTATCATAAATCTTCCTTCCTTGCTCAACCGCCTGCACCATATGGGCGAGGTCGTCATCCACCAGGATCAACGAAGCTGCCGCTTTTGCAATTTCACTCCCCCGTTGCCCCATGGCAATCCCAATATGTGCTGCTTTCAGAGCGGGTGCATCATTTACACCATCGCCGGTCATAGCAACAATTTCTCCATTTGCGATCAGTGCCTGAATTACTTTTAATTTAGCTTCGGGATACATCCTTGCAAAAATGCTTACATGCTTCACCGCTAGCTGCAGTTGTTCTTTACCCAGGCTTACAACCTCATCGCCTGTTAAAACCCGTTCGGAATTCACCAGCTTAATTTGCATGCCGATCGCAGAGGCTGTTTCTGCATAATCACCTGTTATCATTTTCACATCGATGCCTGCAAGATGAAAAGCCTGGATCGTTTCTGCCATATCTTTTTTGGGAGGATCCTGGAACGCCAGAAGCCCCAGAAACTCAAAAGTGAAATCCTGCTGGGAAACGGGGTATGGTTTGTTGCTCCATTTGGCCCTACCTACACCAAGCACACGAAGGCCTTCTTTTGCATACGCCAGGGATTGTGACTCTATTTTTTTTATTTTATCCGGAGCAAGGCCGGACAGCCTCCATAAAGCTTCAGGTGCACCTTTGGCTGCAATAATAATTTCCCCGGCTTCATCCTGAAATATATGGGTCATCATAGGCGGCTTCCCGGATATGGGATATTCGTGAACCTGTTTGTATATTGGCCGCTTATCAGTTGCTGCCATGCTCTCATAAAAAACATGAATGGCTTTTTCCATCGGGTCAAAAGGATCGGTTTCGCTTGACCACATCGCATACTCCACAAGATTCAAGGGTAATTTATCCTTCTCAGTACATTTTATTGAAATTCCTGCTATGGCATCATAGAGGTATGCGATACTCATACTGTTTAGGGTAAGCGTTCCCGTTTTATCTGTACAGATCACGGTAGCAGCCCCCAACGTCTCAACGTATTGCGGTTGTTTTACAATAATGTTGTTTTTCAGGAGCCTGAAAGCGCCCAGTGCCTGGAATGTGCTAAAAGCAACAGGTATTTCCTCAGGCAAAATGCTCATCGCCAGCGTAAGCCCGTGAATAAAAGCATTTATAAAATCCCCCGATTGGTAAAACTTATACCCTACCACAAATAAAAAGGCGGGGAAGCCAATCCAGGCCATGTTGCGCACAAAACTCCCGATCTGCTTTTGCAGTGGAGTTTTTAAGATCGTTATTTCCTGGAGCGACTCCCCAATTTTCCCAAACATGGTTGCTACTCCCACCTTTGTTACCCTGGTGGTTGCGCTGCCGCTCGTAACAAGTGTGCCCCGATATACACAATCATCATTGCCGGCAACTTTATTAACGGGGAACGCCTCACCCGTTAGTATTGCCTCGTCAAGCGAAAGATCATTGGCAATGAGCAGAACAGCATCTGCGGGAACGATTTCCCCTTCAGAAAGAAAGAGGATATCTCCTACCACGATCTCTTCAACAGGAATTGTTACCATTATTCCCCCACGAAGTACCGAAGCTTTGGAAGCAGCTATTTTTTTTAATGCACTGATTGCATTATTGCTCCTGTACTCCTGGTACAGGGAAATTCCCGCTACAACCAGCACAGACACAGCCATGATAATTCCTTCCTGGAATTGCCCAACAAAAAAATAAATGATGCAGGTTATTAAAAGGAAAATGAACATTGGCTCCAACATAACGTCTTTCAATACATGAAGAAAAACGCTACTGTCCCGCATGGTGATATTATTACTCCCATGCTTTTGCCTTGATTCAGTTTGTTCCTGAACAGTTAAGCCTTTTAAATCATTTAACTCATTCATCTGATCGAAGGGGAATTTATGTATTAAGGTGTAAGGTATTCTATTAAAACCAACCAATTTTACAGTGACATGCCGGGAGCTCCATTCACATTGGCACTCGATTTTAAAAAAGCACAGGCTCTTATCAATGCTTTTTTGGATGAAAGCATTTCCTGGTAAACGTTAAGAAGTGTTGATGCTTCTATTTGATCCACTTCCTTGTTGGATAAAGCAAGCATTACTTCTTTGCCAAATTGGTTGTATCGATCAACCGAGGTTTCTTTTAATCTCAACAGGGCATCTTCAATTCCGGTTTCGATTCCCGTTTGAAACAACTTATTGTAAGCTTTCAGGAACGTTTCCCAATCCTGGTGAATGAGATCATCCTGCCGAAACAGGTAGGTATTAGCAGAGCTGCGAAAGACCTTCAAATCCTCCCGGATATCATGCACAGATTTAGCAGCGTGTATGCATTGCCGTATTGAAACCAAAGACCGTTCCACACCCGCAAAATCCTGCTTACTGAGAAACTCATCATTTAACTGACTACAATACTTTAAATAATCCCCTTCTGTTTCCTTGATCCTTAAATATTCATTATTTGTACTGCCATGTTTCCTCGTAAAAGAATTCCAGGCAGGTAAAAAACCTTTGCGGCCATCCAGCATCCCGGCCTCAAAAATCTTGCTGTGAAACGCCAGCACCCGGGTTAAAATATTATTTGCGGCTCTTATCATAAATGCCGGTACAAGTTCCGGCACCTGTGGTAGTTCCTTATCAAATACAACCTCTGCATTACCATTAGCTTTTGAAAAAATACGTTCAAGCCAGTTTGAAAACGGGCGTATGAATGGAAGGAAGAGGACAATCGCCAGTAGATTTATAAATGACTGAAAAAAAACCAATGCCAGCATTGGCTCACGGATGCCAACCACTTTTTGAATAAAATAAATGATCGGGAAAAGAAACAAGTAGGCTATCGCAGCAGTGAAGAGGTTAAAGAACAGGTCTCCCCAGGCAAGCATCTTGCTGCCCGCAGAGCCTTTAATACTGCTGAACAGGAACTTGATGGTGGTTCCAACTTCAGAACCGATGATAACAGCTGCTGCTGCAGGAAATGAGAGTGCATTTGCATGGAGGGCAGTAAGTGTAATGGCTACTGTGGCTGAACTTGATTGAATAATTACTGTCAAGATAAATCCTGTCAACACCAGAAATAAAAGATTTAAATCAGCATAAGCTGCAATATTGAATTTGATCACAAGTTGTTCGGCCCCTTCTTTCATAAATCCGAATCCCAGCAATAAAATACCAAGAGAAAAAATAAAATACAAGGTATCGTGCAGGCGTTTTCTCTTTTCTAAAAAAAACATAGCGATAGATGTAAGCGCAATAACGGGTAAAGAATAAGACTGGAGATTTATGGTAAATCCAACGGTTCCAATAAACCAGCTATCGATTGTGGTTCCAAGATTCGAACCTATTAACACTCCAAATGCATTACGAAATGAAATGATGCCTGCACTTACAAACGACATCAGCATGAGTATGATCACAGAGCTGCTCTCAATAAGGCCAGTAATAAAGGTTCCGCCAATAATTGCTTTTGGCAGGCTGTTGGTATGTTTGCGAAGGAATAATTTAAAAGGCCGGCCCGCCATGGCTTTTGTCACCTGTTCCATCAGGCTAAGCCCGTATAAGAACAAACCCAGGCCCGCAAGAAATTTCCAAGTATAAATTGATGACAATATAAATCAGTTGAAAAGTACGTTTGAAAGTCCGCTTCGACTTTCAGGAATCAGTGATTCTATGCGCATGTTCCGCCATTTCAATGCCGTTTGCCTGCTCACCGGATAAGTCCGGCAATATCAGCAGGGGGACATGCGTAAGGAAAGCCATTTGTTCAGTAATACTGCTGGCAAAAACTCTTTCGAGCAGACTGTGGGTATGAGGAATCATCGCGATCATATCTGTATCATTACTCTTTATATAGTTCTCCAGCGAATCCGGAATATCCGTTCCCTGCAGGCATTCAATCGTTGGGTGCATCAACCTAAGCTCCTTAATAAAATCAAGATAATATTCCCTGAATGCAAAATGATTGTCCCATTTACCATTCACAACCGACACAATGGATAATTTTGAGTCAAAAAGCTCACCCATTTCTTCCAGGATCTGCACATGCTGATGAGTGGGGAGGGTTTCTCCATCGCTGGCAAAAACGATATTACCAGGTAAACGAAAACGCAGTTCTTCCGGGGCAACTATAACAGGGATTGTTGATTTGCGTATAAGCGTAGTTGTTGTGCTGCCAAATATTTTCCTGAATATCTTTCCTCCTCCCTTCATACCACAAATGATGAGCTCTGCTCCAACCCGTTTCGCTTCAGATAAAATAATATCAGCAGTTGCCCCTTCAGCAGCGCAGGTTTGTATATTAACCAGGTGATATTTATTGATGGTTTCTGCTTCTACCTTCAAACGTTTGATCGCTTCTTCGCTCAGCTGTTCAGGACTAATGACAAAATAGCTTTCAGGGATCGGAACAGGCGCCTGGTATGCATGAAATAAAAATACATTTGCTTTAAAATGCCGGGCAAGTTCAACTCCATAGTAGCCGGCATCGATAGAAGCGTCCGAAAAATCTGTTACAATGAATATATTTTTCATGATAGTCATTTTGCCCAAACCTAAACTAATATGTGTTTTTCACATATGAGTTGGATTATCTAAAATGATGACTGATATCAGTTCTTATAACAGTTGTGGCTTCTGCATAAATGGCCCTTCGCTGCTTTAGCAAAGCTGATCAACGGAGTGCCTGTGCTGCCGGGATGGATATTTCAAACCGGCTTCCTTTATTTTCAATGGATGTTACTTTAATTGAACCTTTGTGGATAGTGATAATTTTTAAGGCCAGCGATAACCCAAGGCCGAACCCCGGACTATCAAGGGTTTCTTTCACGCGGTAAAACGGTTGAAAAATGTTATTTAACTCGGCTTCCGGAATTCCTTTTCCGTTGTCAGTTATAACAATCTTAATTTCTTCGTTCGCCACCTTTAGCAAAAGTCTGGCATGCTGGTCATCTGAATATTTGCAGGCATTTACTGCCACGTTTTTTATCGCCATTAATAATAATATCTCATTTCCAAATACCAACAAGCTTTCTTCTTCTTCAGGCAATTTCTCAAATTCCAGCGCAACCGAAAACTTCGGGTTGCTCCTTGCTATTTCGTAGGGAATTCTTAATATGATTTCATCGATACGAACCAGGTTAATTTCAAGCCCGGCATTGCTTCCAGACGCATTTGCAAATTCAAGGAGCGTTTGAGTTAATTTACTCATGTTTCGTACATCCTGGTAAATGGATTCCATTACCTGCCGGTATTCAGTTGCACCTCTCTCCCGCTGTAATGCAACCTCCAACTGGCTGGAGATAGAAGTGAGTGGAGTAGAAAGTTCGTGAGAAGCATTTGATATAAATCTTCTTTGAAATTCAAAACTTTCCTGCAAGCGGTTTAACAGGCTATTCAGTGTGTTCGCAAGTTGTGACCATTCATCCCTGCTGTTTCGTGTTTCAATGCGCCGGGCGAGGTTCTGAGCCGAAATCTCTGCTACATCAGCGGCAATTTTTTTAACGGGCAACAATAGACGCCCGGAAAAAAAATAACCTGTTACCAGCACGATTGCATTTCCAATCAGGAAACTTACCATCAGAATTTTGAGCAGCGTATTTAAACCCTTTTTACCATCCTCATCTTTTGCAGCAGATACCACGACGATTCCCCCATTTTCATCCTCAGAGTAATATAAAATCATTTCTCTGCCATTATCATTAATAAAGATGGAGCCGTTTAACCTTGTCTCCTGCAAAATATTTGAACTTATGTTCAGGGTATCGCCGGGAACATCGCTATAGCTGTAAATCTTGCGCTCTTGATTATCGTAAACTTCTACCAGCTTATCCTTTAAGGTTAAAGTTGTTGATGCATCTATTTTTTGAACAAGTACCTGGTCAAATATTTCCCGCTGCGCAAGAAGTGTTGCTGTTGTTTTTGCCCGGTTGGTCAAACGTGTTTTAATGGTGTTTAATCTTGCATTATAGGAGAAATAATAAATGCCGCCACAAACAATTCCAAGGATAATCATTACAAGCAAAAGAAACAAAAGGGTAATACGAAGGCGAACGGGCATATTCATCAATTTTCTTTAAGAATGTATCCAACACCAACGAGTGTTTGAATGAGCTTTCGGTCAAAAGGGCGGTCAATTTTATTCCTGACGTAATTGATGTAAACATCGATCACATTTGTGTTGGTATCAAAATCAATATCCCAAACATTGATTGCAATATCAGCACGGGAAACTACACGATTTTTATTTCGCATCAGATACTCAAGCAGCTGAAATTCTTTGGCTGTTAAACTGATCACTATGTCTCCCCTTTTTACTTCCCTGCTATCCATATTCATTTCCAGATCTCCCGCCATTAATACATTCTTGTTTTGCTTGCTGGCAGGCATTGTCCTTTTCAACAACACCCTTATTTTCATCAGAAGCTCTTTGAATTCAAAAGGCTTTATTAAATAATCATCGGCCCCCATATCATAGCCTTCAATCTTATCCCGTAGTGAACTAAAAGCAGTGAGCATTATGATTGGTACACTGCTGTCCTGCGAACGTATGGTTTTGCAAAGCTCATAACCGTTAATCCCTGGTAAATTGATATCCAATACAATTAAGTTATAACCGCGTGTTTTGAATAACCATAGCCCGCTTTCGCCATCGTAACCGGTATCAACCTCAAAACCATTTTCTGTCAGCCCCAATTTCAATGTATCAGCGATTTTTTGCTCATCTTCTACAATAAGTATTTTCCCTTCATTCATGTATTCTATAATTTTTTAAAGCAAATTAGCAAACTTAGGTTCAAAATTTCCAGGCAGTTACCAGTAACTAAAATTCTAATCTGTTTCTAATGCGCCTCTTACAGTTTTATAAAACAGGCTGAGTAGATTTGTAGAAGAAAAGTACAGAATTTAAATGGGTAACGTTTTTAAAAATATTTTGATCCCGGTTGATCTGTCTGCAAATACAGAAATAGCTTTTACAAAAGCGCTTGAATTTGCGGAGTTTGGAACTACGATCCACTTGTTTCATGTGCTGCGGGATTCCAGGCCAGGCATCGGCGGGATTGTGCGAAAATATTTCGACGACATGGCTGAAAGACCTGCCTTCATACAGGCTAAAACGAAACTGAATCAATGGCGGGCGAGCATGAATAAATATAAACCGCATGTCAATGTATCCACGTGGATCGTGGAAGAAGGCTCCATTCAAAAAGCAATTAAAAATAAGGCAACAGAACTAAAAGCGGATTTGATCGTACTGGTAAGGCAATCACAACGGCTGTTGTTTCCAATGTTTAATAGGGTTAACCCTGCAGTATTATCCCAAAATACCGGCCTGCTGGTACTTTCTTTAAAAGCCGGAGCATTTGATAAATCGAAAGCCATGGTAATTCCGGTTACTAACGAGAGCAGTTTGCAAGCCCAAGAATTAATTTCGATCGTGTGCCGAAAATTTGTTTCGAAGATATATTTGGTGACTTTTAGCAGTGGTAGTACTAATCCGGTTGATTCTAATGCGTCTTCACTTTTACAAGTTTACAGATGGCTGAAAACAATTCATATAGAAGTTGAGTATGCGGCATTGAGCGGGTTCAATAAGGCACGGGTGGTATTAAACTATGCGGATAAGGTGAATGCAGATACGCTCTTATATTACCCCAGGGTTGATAAGAAAATGGACACGCACTATATATGGCGTAACAAACCGGGATATGTTCACGGAGCAGGATAGTTAAAAGATTTTTTCATAGTTTGTTTTAAGCCTTAACTAGGCATTGGTTTATTGGGTTTAAGCGTTTTTCCGGAGTGGCGATTTACAAAGAAGGCATATTACCCGGGCATAATGCTGGTAATATGCCCTTCTTATTTCTTTTGATTTTTCTTGACGTTTTTTCGGTGATAGTTTAAATAAAATGGGAGTGTTTAGTTTAACGGGGAATTAAATTTTACCCTAACTTAAAATTTAAAAAGGCATATTGCTTAAACGAAAGTTGGCAATATGCCCTTCCCCCTCTGTAACACGGAAAATGCATTTTAGTCACACGATCAATTGCTAAAAATGAATTTTGGCGATTATCAGAAAGATGAATTTTTAATTAAATTACCAATACCTTGTGTACTGGCGGCAATTGTCATATTCATTTGGTGGTTTGTAAAAAAAAGAAATGAGAAAGAAGATTCACATTGAAATGCCGGCTGTTGTTTATTGAAAATCAGCTAACAATTTTATTTCATTCCTATATAACAAGATCTTCCCGTCATTTTCCAATTGCTTCAGCAAGCGGGATACCACAACCCGTGAAGTAGCTAATTCATCAGCTATAAGATAATGGGAAGCTTTGATCACATTTGAGCCTGATAGCCTTTTTTTTTCTGCAAGGTAACCGATGAGCCGTTCATCCAGTTTATGAAAGGCGATACTCTCTATTGATTTCAATAATTCCAGGAAACGTTCATTAAAACTCCGCATGATATAATTTTTCCAGCCGGGATATTTACAGAGCCATTCATCTAATTTAATATGAGGTATTGCCATTAATTCCACTTCATCTTCTGCGATTGCTTTCACTTCACTTTTTCGTGCTTCCATGCAACAACTATAAGCCATAGAACAACTTTCATTGCTGGACAGATAATAGAGCAGGATCTCCTTACCATTTTCATCCATTCTTAAAACTTTGACAGTTCCTTTCAAGATCAATGGCATCATTCGAATATATTTACCATAATCCATAATAATATCTCCTTCCTGGAAATTCAGTATTTCAGCAGCCTCATGCATTTCCTGTATCAGAGCTGGCTCAAAGATTGAATTGAAAATTATATTATTATCCATTTTATTTTAAAACTGCTAGTTTAAAAACAGGTTGTATTGCTCCATATTAACCTTATTAATATCAAACCTTTTATCATTGTAAATTTAGCCACTGTTACTTCAATTACCGCCATAAACTCAACTTCTAATCCTTTAAGGTTTGTAGGTAAAGATATATCTTAAATCTGCAATTAGCTGTGTAAGCAGGCAGGCTGTATCCATTAAATGTAAGGCTGTCACATCGACTGTTAGTAATCAAATGGAAATAATGCCTGAATGGATATCAGCACATCTGTTTCACTCGTCAAAAAGGGAGATAGCCTGGTCGCCAAATTTTTTTAGCAGGCTTTTCCTGAAATACCCGCGGCATCCAATATCTTTTCCAGGGGACAAAATTTTGTAAAGGAAGACTGCAACAAATTCACCCCTACAAAAACACCCAACCAAAGCCATTGGATATTTATAAAGTAAGCCAGAACAATACTTATTAAGACGAAGGAACCTGCAACTGCCCGAACAATTCTTTCTTTCATAACTTGTTTTTTTATATTAATAACTTGATTTTTCAACCGGCATGATAAATGCCCTCAGGGGAAAACGCGTTTTTCGATCTTCATTATATTTCATGATCAGGCCGAGTGCTTTTTCGGCATTCTCACCAGTCGTAAAACTAAATATTAACAGGGAATCAAATTTTTCGTCTCCGCTTGCAAACCAATCTTCCAAAAGATTTGGTTTTTGATTGTCTTTAAACCCGATTATATCTGTTGCACTGAAAACAGTAATACCTGAATGTTCAAATATCCTGTACACTTCGTCCTGGTATTCTTTCAGGCAGGTAACTATAAAACTTTTCATGGTTAATATTTTTAATTATTTTTTTGGATATTTTTTCCTCATCATTTTATAATACAACAACGGCACAACCAGCAGCGTAAGGAAAGTTGATGTGATTGTTCCACCCATTAGGGAAATAGCAAGCCCCTGGAAAATGGGATCAAACAAAATTATTACAGCTCCGAGGACTACCGCACCTGCAGTTAATAAAATAGGTGTTGTTCTTACTGCGCCAGCTTCTATGATCGCTTGTTTCAATGGAATGTCGTCTCTTAACCTGATATTGATAAAATCAATCAGTAACACCGAATTTCGAACCATTACACCTGCCAGTGCAATAAACCCAATCATTGAAGTAGCCGTGAAGTAAGCACCCAGCATCCAGTGACCTAACACAATCCCGATCAATGATAATGGTATAGCGGCCAACATTACCAATGGCACAGTAAAGTTTTGGAACCAGCCAACAATTAAGATGTATATCAAAAGAATTACTACACCGAACGCAATGCCTAAATCCCTGAATACTTCAAAAGTTATCTGCCATTCACCATCCCATTTTAATGTATAATTATCTTCCAGTTCGGGCTGATGGGTATATTCTTCTTTTAAAGAAAATCCTTTAGGAACAATTATATTTTTCAGGCTGTCGGAAATATTGGCAATCGCATAAGAAGGGCTTTCGAGTGTACCCGACATATCAGCGAGCACATACACTACTTCTTTTTGATTCTTGCGATAAATGTTTTTCTGTTTTATTTGCCTTGTTACCGTAACAACATCACGAATTGGGACGCTGTTGCTTTGCATACCAGTTATTTTTAAATCAAGGATATCATCCATATTGGCTTTATCAGCGTCACTCAACTGCAATTTGATCATGGTTTGATCAAACGATGCCGGTTCATAGACATTACCAACCAGCATTCCCGAAAGTGCCGCATTGATTGTTGAAGTTACCTGCGCCGTTGACACAGCATAACGCATCGATTTTTCTTTATCTACTTCTAAATGATACCCGGGCTGATCATCTTCCACCATCCAGTCGACATCAACTACATCCGCTGTTTTATTAAACATGGCCTTTACCTGCCTGGCAATTTTTATCTGTTCGTTATAATCCGGTCCATAAATTTCAGCAACAAGTGTAGATAACACCGGCGGCCCTGGTGGCACTTCAACGATCTTTACATTGGCATTGTATTTCCTGGCAATAACCTGTATCGGTACACGCATTTGCTTGGCAATATCATGGCTTTGAATACTTCGTTCTTCTTTATCAACCAGGTTAACCTGTATATCGGCTACATTGTCTCCGCGTCTTAAATCATAATGCCTTACCAAACCATTAAAGCTGATGGGAGCAGATGTACCAATATAAACCTGGTAATTCTCAACCAATGCCTGTTGCGAAATATACATGGAGATGTCTTTTGCAACCGCCTGTGTTTTTTCAAGCGTGGTACCTTCAGGCATATCAATAACCACCTGGAATTCATTTTTATTATCAAAAGGCAACATTTTTAGCGCTACTGATTTGGTATAGAAAAGCGTCATGGAGCCCAATAGGATCACAACAATACTGCTGATGAAAGTCCAGCGTTTCCATCGGGTTTCCAGCAACGGGTTAATGAAGGCGCGGTAAATTTTATAGATACGGCTTTCTTCCAGTAATAAAGGCTTTTTTTCTTTGTGTTCTCCTCCTTTCCTTTCTTTTTCACGCAGGAAAATATAACCGAGATAAGGTGTAAGTGTTAAAGCCACGATCAATGACAACATCATAGCTATGGATGCGCCGATAGGCATGGGACTCATGTAGGGCCCCATCATCCCTGATACAAAAGCCATTGGTAAAACAGCAGCAACTACGGTAAGTGTTGCCAGTATTGTTGGGTTTCCTACTTCATTGATCGCATAGATAGCAGCCTGCAATGGTGGTAATTTTTTCATTTTAAAATGCCGGTGCATGTTTTCAGCAATAATGATGGAATCATCTACCACGATACCAGTAATAAATACCAATGCAAATAATGTGATACGGTTCAATGTATAATCCATGAAATAATAACTAAACAGGGTAAGCGCAAACGTTACCGGAACAGATAAAAATACCACCAGGCCCCCACGCCATCCCATCGCCAGCATAACAAACAAAGTAACCACTACAATGGAAATAAATAAATGGAACAACAATTCCGAAACTTTATCCGAGGCAGTTTTACCATAGTTCCTGCTAACCGTTAATTGTACATCGTTTGGTAATAATTCCTTTTTAAGATGCTCAACTTTAGTAATTATCTGTTCAGATAATTTCATGGCATCTGCACCTTTCTTTTTAGCAATACTTAAAGTGATGGCAGGGTAATTTGATTTGTAAGCATTGGCCTTTGAGGTATCCGCCTTGCCATAACCGAACAGTACATATTTATTGGATGTTTCCGGGCCTTCTTCAACCTTAGCTATTTGTTTCAAATAGACAGGCTGTTGCTGATTGATACCAATAACAAGATTTGCCACGTCATCCTGGGTTGTTAAGAAATTTCCCGTTTCAACAGAAAAGGCAGTGTCTTGTTGCAAGAGATCACCGGCTTGTACCTGTACATTACTTCCCTGTATTTGTTTACTCACAGATAAAAAGTCAATATGGTTTTCCGCCATTTTATTTTTATCAAGCAATACTTTTACTTCACGGCTTCTGCCTCCCAGGATATTAATGTCAGTTACATCAGTTATTTTTTTCACTTCATTGGTGAGTGCCTGTCCAATTTGTTTTAACTGGTAGTCGTCATATTTTTCACTCCACAAGGTTAACCCCAATACAGGCACATCGTCAATAGCTCTTGTTTTAATTAATGGAAGTGTAACGCCTTGTGGCATTTTATCCATGTTCCTCATTAACTCACTATACAGTTTTACCAATGAGCGCTCTAAGTCTTCACCCACTTTAAACTGAACGATCAGCATGGCCTGGCCCTTCATGGATGTAGAATATACATACTCTACACCTTTTACATTGGAGATCATTTTTTCCAAAGGCGCTGCTACTTTCGTTTCAACATCTTTTGGTTCAGCACCAGAGTAGCCAATAAAAATATCAGCCATCGGCACTTTTATTTGTGGCTCTTCTTCTCTTGGAATCAGGAACGTACTGTAACCACCAATGAGTAAAAAGGCGATCATCAACAGTATTGTTAATTTAGATTGTAAAAAACCTTTGGCTATATTTCCGGAAAGACCATTTTTCATTTGTTTCTATTAATTCGTTTATAATGTTCGTACTGTAATAAAAAACCGAACGCTGTTTATTTTATTTTTATTGGAACCCCATTGTATAATTTGCCATCAGCAGATACAACAAACTGTTCATTTTTTTCTAGACCGCTTAGCACTTCAACTTTATCAGCATATGTTTTACCTAATCTTACCCAACGGAGCAAGGCATGATTATTACTGCCGATCGTGTATAAGCCAGTTAACTGGTCTTTGTAATTTATACTTGAGAGCGGCACCATCACGGCATCGCCGGTTGTCTTACCAGCAACTGTTTCCTTTGCCGGAATGGTAACCGTGGCATACATACCTGCATACAATCCTTTTTTTTCTGCATCGGGAATATTTACTTTAATGATATACTGGCCGCCTGTATATTGTGATGATGGATTGATTTGTGTAACAGCACCTTTGAATGTTTTTTCAATTGATTGGATTTTCACGATCGCTTCTGCGCCCTGGTAAACCTTGTTGATTATGTTTTCCGGCACAGTTGCACTAACCTGGTAGCTTCCACTTTGTTCTATCATTAATATTGTCATCCCGGGATTTGCCATGCTTCCGGCGTCGGCTAATTTTTGAGTCACAACGCCGGAGAAAGGAGCGATTAGACTGGTATACCCTAAACTTGCATTTACTTCATTACGCATTTGTTTTGCACCTGCTAATCTTGATTTAGCTGAATTATACTGGAGTGTAACATTGTCTAACTCTTTTGCAGTAGCACTATGTTGTTTGTATAATGTAGTAAATCTATCAAGATCTTTTTGAGCACTGTTAAGGGAGGCTTGCGCTTCAGCGATCATCGCATCGGTTTGCCCTCTTTTTGCTAAAATATCCTGGTTGCTGATAGTAGCCAGTAGTTTTCCTTTGCTAACATGATCGCCTACCTTTACTTTCAGCATAGTGATATAACCCATAACCCTTGTACTGATACTGGCTGTTTGTGAAGCTTCGATCTGTCCGCTAATATTTATGCCTTGTTGGTTTACACCGGTAGCCGTAGCTACCGTTACAACAACTGCTTCATCTGTGTTTGTAAGGGCAGCTTCCTGCTTGTTAGAAGAACAGGCGCTTATTGCAAATAATCCTATACCTGTAATTATTTGAGAAGTCAGTTTTAAATTAATCATCATGCTCATTTTAAAGAAGTTTATTTATTAGTTGAAGCGGTTAACAATTGTATGTATGATTTTGTAACATTTGCTGTAAATACTGCCTGTGCCAAAGCAAATTTTTGTTGAGAAAGTTGTGTGGCGGCCTGCAATACATCCGTAGTATTTACCAGGCCTTGCTGAAAACGATTTTGAAGGATCTGTAAAGCTTCGTTAGCCTGCTCAATAGCAAGCTGTTGTTGCATAATATCAAATTGAGCATCCGAAAGATCGCGGTAAGCTTTGTTTAACTCTAACTGGCTTTGGTCTTTTTGTTGCGCCAGTTGCTCAGATAACTTATTAATCTCCAACTTTTGTGTAGCAATATTATTTTTTATGCTGTTGCCTTTAAAAATATTCCACGACAATTGCACGCCTGCCAGGTAAGCATTGGCACCAAAACCCAGCATCCGGTTATCATTAAACTGGTAACTACCAAATGCATTTAGTTTTGGGTACCAGGCCATTTTATTTGATTTCATCATTAACTCTGATGCTTCAATTGCTTTTTGCATAGCTAAAAAATCTGGCCTTGAGCCGGCAATCTTTGTTGTTGTATCAGTGCCTGAATTTTCAGTTTGCAAAGCGGCATCTACTGTATAGATGATGCCTTCGCCCTGTCCCATCAGCAAACCCAGGTAATCGGATGCATTACGGATATGGCTATTCGCTTTTGCAAGACTGGTTTCAAAACTAATTACCTGTACCTGTGTATTTAATACATCAGACTTTTGTATTAATCCCTGCTTATACTGATTATCCGTAAATGTGTACACCGATTTTGAGGTTTGCAATGCCTCTTCCAAAACTTTTACAGCATCATATGCCAATTGCAATTGCAGGTAAGCTTTTTGCACTTCAAAAGTTACATACTCCCCGGTGCGTTGTGTTTTATATTGATATAATGCTGTTTGTTTTGCTGCTGCCTTTCTTTTGTATAAGAGGTCCATATTTATCAATGGCTGATTTACTTCAAGCTTTGTAGTAAAATCGCCGGTAGCGCCGGGGCTGTTTAACAAGGCCGGGTTAAAATCGTTTTGTGTAATTGATTTTTGCTGGAGCTTGAAACCGAAAGCATTGAGTGGATTATTGGTGCTCATGGCAGTGTAAGAAAAGTCAACCTGCGGCAGATAAATGGCATCAGTTTGCTTATAGTTTGATGCAGCTATACTTTCATCAAGCTTTGCCAGTTGAATGGCTTTGTTACTGGTTAACGTTGCCCTTATTGCATCAGTGAGGCTTATCTGTTTTGTGCTGTCCTGCGCTGAAACCACGGACACGGTGATGTTGAAGAAGAAGGCTGTTGCCATGAAGTATTTTCTGCTGTTCATTTACTTTTTCGTTTGCAGCAAAACTAACTTCATAAAAATGTGCAGATGGTAACAAATGTCACTTACGACTAACGGGGGGGGAAGACAATCT
>JBDSBG010000142.1:0-7286 GCA_039921685.1 Ferruginibacter sp. | reverse complement strand
TGTGCAATAATAATTTATTATCCAGTGAAAGTGTCATCAGGTTTTTAAAATCCTGGCCAAATGATGAAATAAGTATGAACCGGTCATATTGTTTATACGAACTGATCGTATCATTATAAAAAACAGGATTGCCTACCAGCAGGTCCTGCAGTGTAGAAAAATCAAAAGGCACTTCTGTAACTTCCTGCAAATAATCCAGTGATCTATACTGAACTTCTTTGTCACGTTTATTTAAAAGAATAACGCTGTCCCTGGTAATCAGTGCCCTGTATATTTCAACGTTCAGTATGGTTGCAGATAATGAAATCCATATTGCACTGTCTTTAAGTATTCTCACAACAGCTGTAATATCTGGCGACTTTCCTTTCGTATCCACTTTTATTTTGGCAGAGAATGTTTTAAAATCAATGTAGTGTGATTTAAATGCCGCTACAGTTTCATTGATCACTTTGAGCGAATCTACGGATGACCTGTTGTTCATTAAATTCGTCGTATCCTTTGGAGAGATTGCTTTATTTATTTGTTTGGCAGTTTTACAACCAATAAATATGGTGCCCAGGATGATGGCTGTAATAAAAAATAAATGCTTCATTAAATTTCTTAAAAGTGAATTGTAATTATTGAATCCCGGTATGGCCGAAGCCCCCGCTGCCACGTTCTGTCTCATCCAATTGGTGTACCACAATTAGTTCAGCCTTCTCTACTTTTGATATCAGCATTTGTGCTACCCGGTCATTATTATTAATGATCGCTTCTTCGTTGCTCAAATTAATAAGTAATACTTTTATTTCACCACGATAATCACTGTCAATTGTTCCGGGCGTGTTAAGGCAGGTGAGCCCATGTTTGAAGGCCAGTCCGCTGCGTGGGCGTATTTGAGCTTCATAATTTTCAGGTAACGCAATGAACAAGCCAGTGGGAATTAATTGTCGTTCCAAAGGTTTCAATGCAACGGGCAGTGACAGGTTAGCCCTTATATCCATACCCGCAGAACCCGGTGTAGCATATGATGGTGCAGGATTGTTGGAATTATTTACGATCGAAATTTTTATCATTATCTGTTACTTAATTTAATCAGTATCCTTCTTTAATAAAACGGTTGCATAGGCTACGAGGCCCTCTTCCCGCCCGGCAAATCCCATTTTCTCAGTTGTGGTCGCTTTGATTGATATGTCAGAAACGCTGATTGATAATATCGGAGCTATAGCATTTTGCATCGCCTTAATATGGGGAGAAATCCTGGGTGCTTCAAGGCAAAGGGTACTATCGATATTTACTACCTGGTAACCTCGCTGTTTTATGAGTTCAAAAGTTTTCGCCAGTAAAATTTTGCTATCAATATTTTTATACGCTGCGTTTGTATCGGGGAAATGAACCCCAATATCTCCAAGGCATAATGCGCCCAGCAAGGCATCGCAAATAGCATGTAATAGTACATCAGCATCACTATGGCCCACAGCTCCTTTATGATGGGGTATCAAAACGCCTCCGATCCAAAGGTCTCTTCCCGCTGCAAGCTGGTGAAAATCTATCCCTGAGCCAATCCTGTACGACATGTTCTGTGTTATGAGTTGTTATTTGTGATTTGGGAGTTGGCTATTGCAACTGTAAACTCCCTATTGATTCATAATTATTTGAAGGCGCAAGTTAAGTCATAAATAAAAAAGCGTTTCTCTTTCAAGAAACGCTTTTAAATATTTTTTGTGAAAATTATTTTTTGTCAAGATCAAATAACAAACTGAAACGAACTGTATTTGATAATGGGTTACGGTTAACACCAGAACCAGTAGGCAATAAATAAGCGAAGTTCAAACCAAACATGTTATACTTCAAACCAGCGCCTAAAGTAAAATACCTGCGGTCTCCTTTCAATTTATTTTCAAAGAAATATCCTGCCCTGAAAGCAAATTGTTCTTTGTACCAGTATTCAGCACCAACCGAAACAGTAACTTCTTTGATTTCGCCGTTTTTACCATCAGCATCGCCGAATGAACTGAACCAGCTGCTAACAACACCTTTTGAACGGTAGTCTTTCAACAGGTTGCCTGAGCTATCAGCCGCAGCAGCTTGTGAAGTTGGTGGAGTAGGAACCAACAATTTGTTTAGGTCAAGTGCAAAAGTAAGTTTGTTATCAGCATCAACTGCTTTGTTATAAGCAATACCAACACCGAAGTTAGCAGGGATATAATCTTTTTGACTTGCGTCATCAGTATAACCGATCTTAGAACCAAGGTTGCTTAAAGTAACACCCCAGTTAAAACCGTTGCCAGCTTCATTTGTTCCATTGTGATAGTAGTGAAGATCACCTGCAATAGCAGTTCCTTTTTTATAGCTAACGCCATTTAAATTATCGCTGCCACCTGCAAGGTCAGAGCTGATATAACGGATAGCAACACCAAGGCCGCTCTTCTTTCCTAATTTCCTGGAATATCCAAGATCAATTCCAAATTCACGTGGACGGAAAGTCCTTATTGGGCTACCGCTGAAATCAGTGAACTGTATGCTACCAAGGCTAAAATATCTTAGCGATGCAGAAATAGCTGACATTTCATCTATTTTATAATAACCAGCCAAAGAAGCCAGGTAAACGTCATTCAATTTAAGGTCATTCAGCCATGGAGTATAGGTCACGGCAAGAGCTGCTTTGCTTTTTGCAAATGGTGTTTTAGCCAGGTTCCAGAAATTGGCGTTGGCATCGGCCGAAGTTGCAATACCTACATCACCCATTCCACCACTTCTAGCATCAGGAGATATACGTAAGAAAGGAACGGCAGTTGTTACAACATTGATCGGATCGGCGTCGGTTTGGGCATTGGCTACAGTAATTGCGCCTCCCATTAACATAACTAAGGCAGTTAGTTTCAAAGTTACTTGTTTCATGCGTTTTTTGATTGTCTTGGTTAGGTAGACTTACCTCTATAAGCGTTTGATTTAAAAGTTTTATTTGCTGTAAAAATAGCGGATTTCTTTAAAACACCAATTAATTTATAAGGAAGATGTTAAAAAAAAACTAAAATGGCTTCAAATATATTAAAAACATCAGTAGCAATTCAAAAAAATATTTCTTTCATCCTGCTACCGAAATTAAAAAACGTCGCTGTATCTCAAATTATTGTATAAACAATTTAATTATAACGGATGAGTTATTAACCTATGAAAACGGGAGGACCTGCATTTCTGAAAAATTTTTATGAATAACTCGTCCGAATTCCCTCTTTTATTTTTTGAAAAAATACTTAAAACTATTTCCATGTGGTTCAAAGTATTTATATTCGCAGATAGTGTAACCTCATACAATATTAAAGAAATCCCTTCGTTAAACAATTTGCAAAACGAATGCACATGCAAAAATTAATTTCAGGTAGAAACCTGATGGTTTTAATCGCTACCGCCGTATCAATCAGTTCGTGTAGTTTATTCTCCAAGCCAAAAGGCAAATCCGGTGTTACCGGTTGGGCATATGACGACAAGAAACTGGGAAATTTCCACGTTGCGAAAGTTAAGTATCCAAAAGCAGGACCCGGTCTCGTTTTTGTCCAGGGCGGCTCATTTGTAATGGGTGCCAAGGATGAGGATGTTATGGGAGACTGGAACAATGTACCCCGCAGGGTTACCATTCCTTCTTTCTTCATTGATGAAACAGAAGTGGCAAATGTTCATTACAGGGAGTACATGTACTGGCTTGAGAATACCTTTAGCGGTGACTCAAATGTTATAAACAAAACCCTTCCTGATACACTTGTATGGAGAGAGGAACTTGCTTATAACGAGCCTTACGTAGAATACTATTTCAGGTATCCTTCTTATAACTATTATCCTGTTGTGGGCGTAAGCTGGCAACAAGCACATGATTTTTGCATTTGGAGAACAGACCGTGTGAATGAGCTTATGCTGGTAAAGAAAGGCTACCTTAAAAAAGATGCAATAAAAAGGGAAATGAAAGGCGCCGGAGGCGATGGTTCATTTAATACAGAAACATATTTGATGAATCCTGAGTTGATCCAAAGCAGGAACAAGCCAAAGAAATCTGATTTGAAAGATGTAAATGGCAAACCCCGCAGTACTGTAAAAATGGAAGATGGTATCTTAAATATGGGATATCGCCTGCCTACGGAAGCTGAGTGGGAATATGCAGCTTATGGGTTGCTTGAGCAAAATCCATCTCCACGTAAAAAAGAGAAAAGTTCTGGTGAAGAATTACGTTCTAACCAGCAGATATATTCATGGAGCAAAAATCCAAATGGTTTAAGAGATAATCGTCGTGGTAGCTGGCAGGGTAAATTCCTGGCCAACTTTAAACGCGGAAGTGGAGATAACATGGGAGTTGCCGGTGGTTTAAATGACCGTGCTGCGATTCCCGGACCTATCAAAGCTTTTTATCCAAATGCATTTGGCTTATATAATATGAGTGGAAACGTGAGTGAGTGGGTTGGCGACGTGTACAGGCAGGTTACCCCGCTTGATGCACAGGATTTCAACTATTTTCGTGGTAACAAATTCCAGAAATATTATAAGAACAGCAGCGGAGAATATGAAAGAGACAGTATGGGACATTTGAAGAAAGCGGATATCTCTGATGAAGAAGTTAAGAACAGGGCGAACTACCAGCACAATAACGTTATTAATTATCTTGACGGTGATTCTGCCAGCAAGGTGTCATACGGTTATGGTGTTACTACACTTGTAAGCGATAAAGCAAGGGTGATCAAAGGTGGTAGCTGGAATGACAGGGCTTATTGGTTATCTCCCGGTACTCGCCGCTTTATGCAGGAAGACCAGGCTGCAAGTACGGTAGGTTTCAGGTGTGCACAAAGCTATCTTGGACCACCAGAAGGACCTGGATTTAAAGAAGGTAATATCTTCGGAAAAAGAAAACAAAATAAACGTAAGAAGAAATAATAGAATTAAAAATACAGAAGCCCCTTCAGCAGCGATGTTTGAAGGGGTTTTTGTTTTGAGCTGCAAGCCGCAAGCTGCAAGCTACAAGTCCGTCAGTTGTAAATTGAGCTCACAAATAAAAACACTTTAAAATAAAAGGTATTTAATATGATATTTTTTCAAAGGTTCTTTGCGGTTTACTATTTGTTTTTAATCAGACTTCGAAGAATTAAAACATTGCGGTATTTAAATCGTAGGGGAACTGAATACTTTGGTGCAATGATATTTTGATGTATGGTTTGCTTTATATTTTAGGCTTCTTATTCCCCTTAATAAAAAATATCTCACCTCGACTTATTGATTTTAAGTAAGAATTATATGATTATAATTAAGGTGGTTGCCGCCTTAGCTTTGATTTGGATTCATCTTGGCTATAGGTATTTCATTTCAAAACGGGAAAGAAGGAACGAGTTTATCGATAACTTTCGTGAATTAAAAAAAACAAAAAGACAGCATGGCTTGTAGCTTGCAGCTTGTGGCTTGTAGCTTGTAGCTTGCAGCTTGTAGCTTGTAGCTTGCAGCTTTCTTCCAACTGTTTCTTATTTTTGCCTGCATGCATATAGACGAACTCTACAAATTGTACCTGGAAAATCCTTCTGTTGAAACGGATACAAGGAAAATAAAAAAAGGGGATATTTTTTTCGCCCTGAAGGGCCCGAACTTCAATGGCAACCATTATGCACAAACGGCAATAGATGCGGGAGCTTCTTATTGTATTTTGGATGAGGAAACAGGCGTGAAGAATAGCCAGGTGATCATTGTTAAAGATAGCCTGCAAACGTTGCAGCAATTGGCAAAGAAACACCGTGAACAATTTGATATTCCTTTTATTGCAATAACTGGCAGTAACGGTAAGACCACCACGAAGGAATTGATACATGCTGTACTCTCGTCTACATTCAAAACTTACACAACATCAGGAAACCTTAACAACCATATTGGTGTTCCTTTAACCATTCTAAAAATAAAGAAAGATGCAGCATTTGCAGTAATTGAAATGGGTGCAAATCATATGAAAGAGATTGCGGGCTATTGTAACTATGCGATGCCTACACATGGGTTAATTACGAACTGCGGCAAAGCCCACCTCGAAGGTTTTGGTAGCGAAGAAAATATTAAGAAAGGAAAGGGAGAACTGTTTGATTATCTAAAGGAAAATAATGGGGCTGCATTTATATTCAGCGATTATGGTTACCTGGTAGATATGAGCAAGGGTATACAAGAAATTATTACCTATGGTACCGGTGATGATGTTCAGTATTCCGGCCATGTGAAAAGTCAGCACGACTTCCTGGAAGTAGCACTAACAAAGGGAGTAGATATAAAAGAAGTTAACAGCAAGTTGGTTGGTGGATATAACTTACCCAACGTGTTGGCAGCTGTGGCTATTGGTAAAACATTCAATGTTCCCGAGGAGAACATTAAATCTTCCCTGGAAAATTATTCGCCCTCTAACAGCAGGTCACAATTGATCGAAAAAGACAGCAATAAAATTATCCTGGATGCATACAATGCCAATCCGTCCAGCATGAAAGTAGCCATTGAAAATTTTGCAATGATGCAGGGGGATAAAAAAGTATTAATGCTTGGCGGGATGATGGAAATGGGTAAAGACAGCATTGCAGAGCATGATAATCTTGTTTTACAGATCAGCCAGCATAAATGGGAGCAGGTGGTGTTGGTTGGAAATGATTTTAAAAATCTTCCTGCATCTTTCATTCATTTTGATAATGTATCTGCAGCAAAAGACTGGTATCGCAAACAGGCATTTAAAGATACCCTTGTTTTAATAAAAGGGTCCCGGAGTATGCAAATGGAAAAGGTTTTAGAATGATTTTAATATCACGTTATAAGCGTGTACATTTGCCTCCCGATTAACTAATTAACAATAACGGAGACGTGTCCGAGTGGCTGAAGGAGCACGCCTGGAAAGTGTGTATAGGGGAAACTCTATCAAGGGTTCGAATCCCTTCGTCTCCGCCCTTATAACAGTCAATTTCATCAAAACGCTTTAAGTCAACTGCTTAGTGCGTTTTTTCGCTTCTAACCTTCTTTAAATCCCCCACGTTGCCTTAAAATTACTTGTCCTAATCCTTGTTGAAACTCTGTGAAAAACCTCCATTTCCTCTGTGGTTTATTATTGACAAATGTTTTCTAACCACAGAGGTTAAAAAGAGTTGAAGAAGAGGTTCACAGAGTTGTTTAATTCGACGTTCCTCCTCTGTGTAACTCTGTGAAAAACCTCCCATTCCTCCGTGGTTTATTATTGACAAATGTTTTCTAACCACAGAGGCTAAAAAGAGTTGAAGAAGAGGTTCACAGAGTTTTTGAATTTGACTTTCCTACTC